>NZ_LSJS01000060.1 GCF_001557325.1 Erythrobacter donghaensis | reverse complement strand
CGCCTGTGCCCACGCCGACCCCGACCCCGGCCCCGTCGCTCGTGGCCGTGGCGCCCGCGCCTGCGCCGACACCTGCGGCAACCCCCGCCCCCGCGCCCGTCGCGGCTGCGCTCGGGCCACTGGCCGACTATCCCGATCCCGCTCGCCCGATCCCGGCCGGGCAGGCGAACTTCGCGCGTTTCGTGCGCTACAGCCAAGCCTCGGCACGTCAGGCCGCGCAAGGCGCCGAACTGCCCTCGGCAGTGCTCAGCGATCCGGTCGCCCTCGACGGCAAGCGCCGTCGCTGTGCGGCCGGCGAGCAGCTTGTCGCGGTGATCGATCTCGATCCGGCGGGGGGCATCTTCGCGCCGCCCGCCACGCCCGCCAAGCAGCCCGGCCTCGCGCTCGGCCTGGCGGTGCTGCGCGAGGCGGGGGTGGAGATCGCCTGGCTCTCCGACCTCGCGACCGTACAGTCGGGCGCGCTGCGCACGGCGCTCGAGCAATCGGGGCTCGACCCGCGCGGGCAGGACATCATCTCGCTGCGGCGCGAAGAGGGCGATGCCAAGGACCAGCGCCGCGCCAATCTTGCCGGGATCGCCTGCATCATCGCCATCGCGGGCGACGAGCGCACCGATTTCGACACCCGCTTCAAATATCTGCGCAGCCCCGAGGCGGGCGCAGGGATCGAGCCGCTGATCGGCGACGGCTGGTTCCTGATCGAGCCGCTGCTGGGCCAGTAAGGACACCTCTTTCCATGACGACGCTTCCCACAGGCTGGACCCGCGACCAGATGGCCGCCCGCGCCGCGCGCGAACTCAAGGACGGCTACTACGTCAACCTCGGCATCGGCATCCCCACGCTGGTGGCCAACCACATCCCCGAAGGCATGCTGGTGACGCTCCAGAGCGAGAACGGGATGCTCGGCATCGGGCCCTTCCCCTATGATGACGAGGTCGATCCCGACCTGATCAACGCCGGCAAGCAGACGATCTCCGAACTGCCGCACTCGGCCTATTTCGATTCCGCGACCAGCTTCGCGATGATCCGCGGCGGGCATATCGACCTCACCGTCCTGGGCGCGATGGAGGTGGCCGAGAACGGCGACATTGCCAACTGGATGATCCCGGGCAAGATGATCAAGGGCATGGGCGGGGCGATGGACCTTGTCGCAGGCGTCAAGAAGATCATCGTGGTGATGGACCACACCGCCAAGGACGGCTCGCCGAAGTTCATCCCCGCCTGCACCCTGCCGCTGACCGGCGCGGGGGTGGTCGACATGATCATCACCAACCTCGCGGTGTTCCAGCGCCCCGCCAAGGGCGAGCCCTTCCGCCTGATCGAGATGGCACCGGGCGTCACCGAGGCCGACATCGCGGCGAGCACCACCGCGCATTACGTCCTCTGATGCGGCGCAAGCTCGCGCTTGGCGGCCTTGCGCTGGCCGCGGCGGTCGGCGGGGTGCTGGCCTTCACCTCGCCGCCGCGCCTGCTGTCCTGGTATGACCGCGTCACCGGCGGCGCGGGCGGCGCGCGGTTGGTGGCCGAAGGCGTCGCTTTCGGCACCAACGGCCAAAGCCTCGACATCTGGAAGCCCGACGGCGAGGCCGGAACGCCGCTCCCTGTCGTCATCTTCTGGTACGGCGGCGGCTGGGCCAAGGGCGACCGCACCTCCTATGCCTTTGCCGGACGGGCACTGGCGCGCGAGGGCTTCCTCGTGGTCATCCCCGATTACCGCAAGGTGCCCGAGATCCGCTTTCCCGCCTTCCTCGACGATGCTGCCGAGGCGGCGGCGTGGACCCAGAACAACATTGCGCAGCACGGCGGCGACCCCACGCGGATCGCCTTCATGGGTCACTCGGCCGGCGCCTATCAGGCGGTGATGCTGGCGCTCGACGCCAAGCGGCTGACTGCGGCGGGGGCAGACCCGGCGGGCGTCAAGGCCGCCGTCGGCCTCTCCGGCCCCTACGACTTCTACCCCTTCGACAAGCCGCGCTCGATCGCCGCCTTCAGCCAGTGGCCGCGCCCCGAGGAGACGCAGCCGATCACCTTCGCCCGCGCCGACGCCCCCGCGATGCTGCTCGTCACCTCGGACGGCGACGAGACCGTGCGTCCGAAGAACGCGAACAACCTCGGCGCGAAGCTCCAGAGGCTGGGCGCGCGGGCCGAGGTCGTAAACTACGGCCCGCTCACCCACGAGGAGGTGGTGATGGCGCTCTCGGTCCCGTTCCGCGCCAAGGGCCCGGTGCTCGCCGACTCCGTCCGCTTCCTCAAGGCCGAGCTGGGGCGCTAGGCGATGTGGCTCGATCAGCCCCGCAACCCCGCCGCCCCGCTCGCCGGGCTCAAGGTTCTCGAGCTCGCCCGCGTGCTCGCCGGCCCTTTCTGCGGCCAGATCCTCGCCGACTTGGGCGCCGACGTGATCAAGGTCGAGAGCCCCGAGGGTGACGGCACCCGCCTGTGGGGCCCGCCCTGGGTGGAGCGCACCGACGCCGAGGGCCGTATCCACCGCGAGGCGGCCTATTACCACGCCTGCAACCGCGGCAAGCGCGGGGTCGTCGCAGACTTCGCCGACCCTGGCGATCTCGCCCGCGTGAAAGCCTTGGCCGCCGGGGCCGATGTCCTCATCGAAAACTTCAAGACCGGCAGCCTCGCCAAGTTCGGCCTCGACTACCCCTCCCTTGCCGCCGCCAACCCCGGCCTCGTCTATTGCTCGATCACCGGCTTCGGCCAGACCGGCCCGCGCGCGCACGAGGCGGGATACGACTTCGTCGCGCAAGGGATGAGCGGGCTGATGTCCCTGACCGGCGAGCCCGCGGGCCATCCGGTCAAGATGGGCATTTCGATCAGCGATCTTGCCACCGGCGTGTGGGCGGCGAACGGCGTGCAGGCGGCGCTGCTGATGCGCGCGCGGGCGGGCCCAATGCAGGGGAGGGGCCAGCAGGTCGACATGAGCCTGCTCGATTGCTCGGTGGGCCTGCTCGCCAACCAGGCGACCTACCTCTTCACCACCGGCCACAACCCGCCGCGGATGGGCAATGCCCACGCGCAGGTCGCCCCATACGGGGTCTTCGCCGTGAGCGACGGCCACGTGATCCTCGCGCCCGCCAATGACGGGCTATTCCACAAGCTGATGGCGGTGCTTGGGCTCGAGCACCTCGGCGCCGACCCGCGCTTTGCCGCCAACGGCGACCGTACCGCCAACGCCGCCGCTCTGGACGCCGAGATCGCGGCTGCCACCGCCCGGTGGAGCAAGCAGGGCCTGCTCGATGCCTGCCACGAAGCGGGCGTTCCGGCCGGGCCGATCAACCGCCTCGACGAGGTCTTTGCCGATCCGCAGGTGGTCGCCCGCGGGATGCGGATCGAGCTTGGCGGGATGGCGGGGGTGCGCAGCCCCTTCACCTTCTCCGATGCCGAACTGGCGCTCGACCGCCCTTCGCCGATGCACGGCCAGGACGGTTAGGCGGGCACGCCTAGGACAGGGTTCGCGCCGCCCTTCGCCATAGCCGCTCGAACGGCCCCTGTCCCCGCTTCGCCAGCCATGGAGGCGACCATGCCAGCATCCCGGCGACCGGCACCAGTCCGAGCGCGAAGGCCTGCCAGCGGCTGACCTCGCCGAACAGGCCGAGGCCCCACGAGGCAAAGACGCCCGCGAGGATCACGCTGGTCATCAGGTAGTTGGTGAGCGACAGTCGGCCGACACTCGCCAGCCGCGCCGTCACCGCTCCGGGCGCGCCGAGGAAGGCCATGGCGAGCGCGGCGTAGCTCAGCGCCAGTGCCATGTCGAAAGGGGCCGAGAGCAGCAGCGCCGCCGGCCCGACCAGCGCGGCGGGAAAGCCGGTCATCACCAGCACCCCCGCCAGCCCCAGCAGGCCGGGCAGGGCGACCAGCGCGGCGAGCCCGGCGACGCGCTGGAGCCGGAAGGTGCGCCACGCGCCCTTCAGCATCCCGCCGCGCCACAGCCCCATCCCGAGCGCGATCGCCGAGAGGTTCAAGGGCAGCGCCGCCACCAGCGCGGTCATCTGCGCCGGGATGCCGAGCGTGCGGCGCACCACACGCTCGGAGAATGCTTCGCGCCCCTGCTCGAGCAGCGCGGCAATCGCGGCCGGGTCGCGCCCGAACTGGCGCTCGGCCCACAGCAGCAGCTCGGAGCCCTCTCGGCCTGTCGCCCACGCCGCCGCCGCCGGGCCGAGCAGCGCCAGGCCGAGGAACAGGTGGACGCCGAGCAGCCCCAGCGAGACCGTCACCAGCGCGCGGGCGGAAAGCCCCGCGAGCAGCGGCAGGGCAAGCCCGGCGAGGGCATAGGCGCGCAGCACATCGTTGCTGGCCAGCAGCGTCGCATGGACGAGGCCGATCGCGAACAGCACGATCATGCGGGCATAATGCGCGCGCCACGGGTGCGGACCTGCGCGCTCGATCAGGATCAGGCACCCCGCGCCGAACAGCATGGCGAAGAGCGTGCGGAACTTGTCCTCGATGAAGACGAAGCTCGCCAGCCACACCCAGTAATCGGCCGGGCCGACCCCGCCGAAGCTCAAGGGGTTGTAATAGGCCGGCCCCGGCATCGCGAAGGCCAGCACGTTCATCCCGACGATGCCGATCACGGCAATGCCGCGCAGCGCGTCGAGCGCGAGGATGCGTTCAGAAGGGGGAGGGGTGGGTGCCGTCACGGACAGCACCCATACCCGAAAATCAGGCGAGCGCAGCCTTCAGATCGTCGACCAGATCGAGGCGCTCCCACGGGAAGAAGTCGCCTTCCGCGGTGCGGCCGAAGTGGCCGTAGGCGGCGGTCGGCTGGTAGATCGGCTTGTTGAGGCCGAGATGCGTGCGGATCGCGCGCGGGGTCAGGCCGCCGAGCTTGGCGATGCCGAGGATTGCCTGCTCGATCTTGTCGTCGCCGACGGTGCCGGTTTCGTGGGTGTCGACATAGAGGCTGAGCGGCTTCGACACGCCGATCGCATAGGCGATCTGGATGGTGCAGCGCGTGGCGAGGCCAGCGGCGACCACGTTCTTGGCGAGGTAGCGGGTGATGTAGGCGGCCGAGCGGTCGACCTTGGTCGGGTCCTTGCCGCTGAACGCGCCGCCGCCATGCGGGGCCGCGCCGCCATAGGTGTCGACGATGATCTTGCGGCCGGTGAGGCCGGCGTCGCCATCGGGGCCGCCGATCTCGAAGCTGCCGGTGGGATTGATGAAATATTCGGTCTCGCGCAGCAGCACCGGCGGGATCACGTCGGCGATCACCTTCTTGACGTAGGCCTCGAGCTCGGCCTGCTTGGCCGGATCGTTCTCGTCATAGCCCTTCTTGTGCTGGGTCGAGACCACCACCGCGGTCGCGGCGACCGGCAGCGAGCCTTCGTAGCGCAGGGTCACCTGGCTCTTGGCGTCGGGCTCGAGGAAGGGCGCGGCGCCCGAGTGGCGGTCGGCGGCCATGCGCTCGAGGATCTTGTGGCTGTAGTAGAGCGTCGCGGGCATCAGGCCCGGGGTCTCGTCGGTGGCGTAGCCGAACATGATGCCCTGGTCGCCCGCGCCTTCATCCTTGTTCTCGCCCGCGTCCACCCCTTGCGCGATGTGCGCCGACTGGCCGTGCAGGCGGTTGATGAATTCGAGCTTCTCCCAGTGGAAGCCGTCCTGTTCGTAACCGATGCGCTTGACCGTGTTGCGGACGGTCGCCTCGATTTCTTCCTTGGCGCCCGGGGCCCATTCGCCGTTCTCGTAGACGCCCTTGCAGCGGATCTCGCCCGCCAGCACGACCAGCTGGGTGGTGGTGAGGGTTTCGCAGGCGATGCGCGCTTCGGGGTCCTTGGACAGGAACAGATCGACGATCGCGTCCGAGATCTGGTCGGCGACCTTGTCGGGGTGACCTTCGGAGACGCTTTCGGAGGTGAACAGGTAGTTGGTGCGCATTGATGTCCCCCGGGGGCTGGAATGGCGTGGTCCGGCGGGGGCGGCACCTTATAGAGATATAAGGAAACCTTTATGTCCCGCTTTCTTGCGCAACGCCCTAGCCGCGCGCGCGGACAAGCGCAAGCACTCTCGGAATTGCGAGGCCGAGCGCGAGGAACGCCGCCGCCCATGCGAGGGTGAGGATGTGGCCGAGGCGTGCGAACAGCGTCGGCGGGTTGGCCTCGGGCACGAAGCCTTCCAGCTTGTCGGCCTTGCCCATGCCGATGTGCTCGCGCACCACGCCGTTGGCATCGATCACCGCGCTGATCCCGGTGGTGGTCGAGCGCAGAACGGGAAGCCCCTCTTCGATCGCCCGCATCCGCGCCTGCGCGAGGTGCTGCGGCGGGCCCCAACTGCCGAACCAGCCGTCGTTGGAGGGATTGAAGATGTAGTCGGGGCGATTCGCCTTGTCGACGACGTGGCCGGAGAAGACGATCTCGTAGCAGATCATCACCCCCGCCTTGCCGTGCACGCCCAGATCGAGCGTGCGCGGGCCGGGGCCGGGCAAGTAGTCGATGCTCCCTGCCACCAGCCGCGACAGTCCGAGCGGTTCGAGGATCGGGCGCATCGGCAGATATTCGCCATAAGGCACCAGATGCGCCTTGTCGTAGCCGCCGCGGATCCGGCCCGAACCGTCCAGCGCCATCACCGAATTGCGCGCGCTCACCGCGCCGCGCCGCCCGCTCGGCATGGTGCCGATGTTGAGGTTGACCACGCCCGTCAGCAGCGTCGATTGCGGCCCGATCACCGTGCCGATCCGCCGCCGCGCCAACCGCGGATCGCCGCCCGCGGTCATCTCGAAATAGTAGCGCTCCGGGTAGCCCTCCTCGAGATAGTCGGGGATCGCGCTTTCCGGCCACAGCACGATCCGCGACGCCTCGCGCCCGGGCGCGGTGAGGCGCGCGATGCGGGTGAACTGCGCGTCGAACCTGGAGCGGTCGTTGATCTCGGATTGCGGGATGTAGGGCTGGACGAGGGTATACTGGACCGCGCCGGCGGGCCGCGTCAATTCTATGGCAAGGCTCGGGAGCAGCATCATGGCCGCCAAGACCAGCGCGCCGCCCGCTGCCGGCAGCCAGCGCCGCGCGGTGACGGCGGCCAGCAGCAGCGCGGCGATCAGCACCGCGACGCCGGACAGCGCATAGGTGCCCAGCCACGGCAACACCCGCGCCAGACCCGGGGTGTCCCACGTCCCCAGCAGCATCAGCCCCAGGGGCGGCCACGGATAGCCGGTGAACACCCAGCCGCGCAGCCACTCGGCGGTGATCCACGCGCCCGCGAGCACCAGCCCGAAGGCCCACAGCGGGCGCTTCTTCGCCAACAGGTGCGCCGCCAACGCCGCCAGCATCGGGTAGACCGCGAGGTAGACGCACAGCAGCGGCACCGCGGCCCACCCGAGCACCTCGGGCATCTTGGCCTGATGGGTGAAGGCGGTGGCGATCCAGTTGTTGGCGAGCGTCAGATGCGCCCAGCCGAACAGCCAGCCGCGCGCCGCAGCCTGCTTCCAGTTGTCGGCGGAATGGATCAGCCACACGAACCCCGCCAGCGCGGCGAGGCCCAGCGGCCAAAGGTGGAGCGGCGGGTAGGCGCAGGCAGCGATCAGCCCCAGCGCAATGGCCGTCAGCGCCGGAAAGCGCTGCGCCAGTTCAGGCACCTTGGCCGCGGCGGCCGCCAGCCGCTCCCGCATGGCGCTTACTCGACGGTTTCGAGCGTGCCGCTGTCCCCGCCTGCGTCGTCACCGCGGATCGAGGGCGGGAGGATCGAGCTGTCGATGCCGCCCTGACCACCCGAGCGCTCGCCGTCATCGACGCTCTTGCGGGGCTTGCGGGTGCGGGCGGGCTTTTCCGCACGCTGTTCGGCAGCCGGACGCTCGGCCCGCTCGCCGCGTTCGGGACGCTCGGCCCGCTTCTCGCCGCGGTCCTGCCGGTTGCCGTCGCGCTCGCCGCTGCGCGGTTTGCGCTGCTGCTGCTGGCGACGCTGGCCGCGGGGCCGGTCATCACCGCGATCATCGCCGCGATCGTCGTTACGGTCCTCGCCCTGGCGATCATCGGCAAGGAAGCTCTCGCCCTCCTGCCCCGGCTCGCCCTCGTTCACATCGGTGTTGCCGATATTCTCGGGCTGTTCGTAGGGCGAGCGGGTCGGCGTGTCGCTGCGACGGCCGAAGTCGAAATCGTCCTCGAAATCGTCGCCCGCATCGCGCTCGTCCTGACGCCGGCCTGCGCCATTGCCGCCGCGCTGCTCGTCCTGGCGCGCCTTGTTGTCGGCGATCACGCGGAAATAGTGGTCCGCGAACTGGAGGTAGTACTCCATCTGCACGCGGTCGCCATTGTGCTGGGCGTCCTGCGCGAGCTTCTTGTACTTGTCGAGCATCTGCGGGGCATTGCCGCGCGCCCGGCTGTCGATGCGGTTCAGTTGAGCGCCGCCTCCGCCCTGGTTGCGGTTGCCGCGCCCGCGACGCCGGTTATTGCGATTGTTATTCAAGGAAAACGTTCCTTAACAGCGACCTGGCGCGAGATAACAATGTTCGCGCGGTCAACAGACCCCTTGCCCTTGCGTCACGTCTGGCCCTGACTTTGGGCCGTGCCAAAAGCGTGCCGCGTGCTCCGCGCTTGATGCTGCCGGGGGCGAGCCCTCACGGCGGTATCAGCTGAGTTCAGGAGCTTGGCCCAGCGGTTTGCGCCCTTCGCAATCCATCCGGCCTTGCCAAGACGTAGCGATGCCGAACGGGTTTGCCAAGCCCCGCCCGCGTAATTCTGTCACGTGAGCAGCAAGGCCCGGGCGCGGCCCGCAAGGTCGCGGCGTAGCGCCGTGGCGAATCCCGCAGCCTGCGCGAGGGCTCCCACGGCCTCGGCCTGATTCGCCCCGATCTCGAGCACCGCGAGCGCGGCCTCGTTCATCAGCGCGCGCAAATGCGGAATCAGCACGCGGTAATCGTCGAGCCCCTCGGGCCCGGCGAACAGCGCGCTGGCGGGCTCGAACGCGGCCACCTGCCGGTCGAGCACGGCGTCCGCCTCGACATAGGGCGGATTGCAGAGGATCAGGTCGAAGGTGCCGAGCCCCTCGGCCCATCCCGCCGCGTGCCAGTCGCCCTCGCGGAACTCCGCCTGCGGGCTCAGGCCCAGGGCTTCGGCATTGCGCGCCGCCACCGCGACGGCTTGCGGAGCGCGGTCGATCCCCACCCCTTGCGCCTGCCGCAGATAGGCCAGCACCGCGAGCAGCAGCGCCCCCGATCCGGTGCCGAGATCGAGCACCCGCGCCGCATCGGGCTTCGCCTCGAGCGCTGCGGCGACCAGCGTCTCGCTGTCGCCGCGCGGGATCAGGGTGGCGGGGGTGACATGCAAGGGCAGGCCGTAGAACTCCTGAGACCCGGTGATATAGGCGACCGGCTCGTGCCCCGCGCGCCGCTTGACCAGCGCGGCGAAACCGGGCGGCGCGGGGTCGCGCATGTGGCGCAGCAGCAGCTCGGAACGGGTGACGCCGAAGAGGTGCGCCATCAGCAGCTCGGCATCGAGCCGCGCGGTGTCGCTGACGGGCGCGAGGCGTTCGGCGGCGGCGCGGATGGCTTCGCCGACGGTATTGCCGCCCCCGGTCACTCGGCGAGCGCCGCGAGCCGCTTGCCCTCGTCCTCGGCGATCAGCGCGTCGACCAGCTCGGCGAGGCCCGGCCCGGCGAGGACTTCCTCGAGCTTGTGCAGGGTGAGGCCGATGCGGTGATCGGTGACGCGCCCTTGCGGGAAATTATAGGTGCGGATGCGCTCGGACCGGTCGCCGCTGCCGACCATCGCCTTCCTCGCCTCGGCCTCGGCGCCTTGCGTGGCCTCGCGCTGAGCATCGTAGAGCCGCGTGCGCAGCACCTGCATCGCCTTTTCCTTGTTCTTGTGCTGGCTGCGTCCGTCCTGGCAGGTGACGACCGTGCCGGTCGGCAGGTGGGTGATGCGCACCGCCGAGTCGGTGGTGTTGACGTGCTGGCCCCCGGCCCCGCTCGCGCGGTAGACGTCGATCTTGAGGTCCTTGTCCTCGATCTGGATGTCGACCTCGTCGGGCTCCGCCAGCACCGCGACCGTCGCCGCCGAGGTGTGGATGCGCCCGCCGCTTTCAGTCACGGGCACGCGCTGGACGCGGTGGACGCCGCTTTCGAACTTGAGCTTGGCGAAGACGCCCGTGCCGGTGACGTTGGCGATCACTTCCTTGTAGCCGCCGATATCGCTGGCGGCGATGCTGACGGGTTCGACGCGCCAGCCCTGCTCGGCGGCGTATTTCTCGTACATGCGGTAGAGATCGGCGGCGAAGAGCGCGGCCTCGTCGCCCCCGGTGCCGGCGCGGATTTCGAGCATCGCGGGCTTGGAGTCGGCAGAGTCGCGCGGCAGCAGCGCGATGGCGAGGCGGCGCTCGAGATCGGGGAGGGTGGATTTGAGGCTGGCGAGTTCCTCCTCGGCCATCGCCTTCATCTCGGGATCGGCGAGCATGTCGGTCAGCCCCGCCATTTCCTCGCGCGCGGCCTTCACCTCGGCGGCGATCCTGGCGACGGGTTCGAGCTCGGCATAGTCGCGGCTGGCGCGGACGAAGGCCTCGCCCTCGAGCGTTCCGCTCGCCATGCGCGCTTCGAGCTCCGCAAAGCGGTGCGCGATCTGGTCAAGGCGTTCGGGGGGGATTTGCATGTCTGGCTTCTCTTACTCGTCATGCTGAACTCGTTTCAGCATCCATTCTTCCGGTTCGGGCCGCGGTGCGAGCGGCGCGATGGACCCTGAAACAAGTTCAGGGTGACGAGGGGGGCTAATAGTACGGGCGGAGTGTGCCCAAAACTTCCGCTTCGGGGTGGCCGCCCGTAACGCTGTGCGCCATTTCGGGCTTCAATGAGAGGATCACCTTTGGTGCCCGCTTGACCGCTTTGTCGTAGCGCTTTCTCAATGATCCGGAGGCGACCAGCTCGGCAGTAAAGCCTGCCCGGCGGACGTCGCCAATGAGGCCGATCGCCTCGCCAACGCGTGCATCATCCTCAACCACGATGATGAGGTCGGCAGGCTCCTCCTCCCGCGCCCCCACCAGCATCGCCAGCCGCTCGATCCCCGCGGCCCACCCCACCGCCGGGGTCGGCGCGCCGCCGAGCGATTCCATCAGCCCGTCATAACGCCCGCCGCCGAGCACAGTGCTCTGCGAACCCAGTGCAGCCGCCGAAGCGCTGCCCTCGTCAGGGATGAACTCGAACGCCGTGTGGCGGTAGTAGTCGAGGCCCCGGACGAGGCTCTGAGCCCGCACCCACTTCACCCCCGCCGCATCGAGCCCGCTGGTCACCGCCGCGAAGAAGGCCGAAGCCTCCTCCGACAGAAAGGCGTCGATCTTCGGCGCATCCGCCAGGAACGGCTTGTCGCGCGGGTCCTTCGAATCGAGGATCCGCAGCGGGTTCTTCTCCAGCCGCTCCTGCGATTCCTCGGACAGCTGGTCCTTCACCGCCCGGAAGTAGCCAATCAAAGCCGCCCGCCACGCCTCGCGGCTCGCGCCGTCGCCCAAAGTGTTGAGGTGCAGGGTGACGTCGTTGATGCCCAGCTCCTTGAGCAACTGGTCCGCCATCGCCAGCAGCTCGACATCGGCCTGCGGCTCGCCCGCGCCGATCACTTCGGCGTCGATCTGGTGGAACTGGCGGTAGCGGCCCTTCTGCGGGCGCTCGTAGCGGAACAGCGGCCCGTGGGTCGCCACCTTCAGCGGCGCATACTGCTGCCAGCCATTGGTGAGAAACGCGCGCGCGATCCCGGCGGTGAATTCGGGGCGCAGGGTGAGGCTCTCGCCGCCGCGGTCGTCGAAGGAATACATCTCCTTCGACACCACGTCGGTTGTCTCGCCAAGCGAGCGCGCGAACACCTCGGTCTTCTCGAACACCGGCATTTCCACCCGGCGGAAGCGGTAGAGGCGGCGGACGCGCTCGAAGGTTTCGACCACGAAGGCGAAGGCCTCGGCATCGGCGCCGAAGATGTCCTGGGTGCCGCGGATGGCGCCGGGAGTTTTGGCGGGTGTCTTCTTGCTCATAAGCCCGCGCGATTAGGCTCACACAGCCTCTTTCGCAATCCTGCGGCACCGATTAAGGGCGCCCGCGTTACCTCTCACACGCACATCATAAAGAGACCAGCCATGCGCATCGACAAGATCCCCACCGGCGTGAATCCGCCCGACGATCTCAACGTGATCATCGAGGTGCCCACCGGCGGCGAGCCGGTGAAGTACGAATTCGACAAGGAAAGCGGCGCGCTGTTCGTCGACCGCATCCTCCACACGCCGATGCGCTATCCGGCCAATTACGGCTTCGTGCCGCACACCCTCTCGCCCGATGGCGATCCGCTGGATGCGCTGGTGATCTCGCGCTCGCCCTTCATCCCGGGCTGCGTGGTGCGCGCGCGGCCGATCGGCGTGCTCAACCTCGAGGACGAGCAGGGCGGCGATGAAAAGCTGATCTGCGTGCCGGTGAACGAGACGTTCCCCTATTACGCGGACGTGATCGAGACCAGCGATCTGCCGAACATCATCTTCCAGCAGATCGAGCACTTCTTCACCCACTACAAGGATCTCGAAGCCGAGAAGTGGGTGCGCGTGGGCAAGTGGGGCAACGCCGCCGAGGCGCGGCAGATCACCATCGAGGCGATCGAAAGGTATCAAGGGGCATAGTTAGCGCAGCCGCCTCCGCGGCTGCGTCCTCGGCGCCGTTCCTGCGCTGCGCTCCGGGCACCTGCGGGCGGCCGCTCGGCCTCGCGGCCCGTCCGTTGGTGGGCCGAGTCAGTGTGAACATCAACGGGATGCGCTGGGATCGGTCGCTTTAGCGACCGCAAGCCCGACCGGGCGCCCGCAGCGATGGGGCCGCCAGGCCCGTGAGCGAGGATTTCGCAGCCCGGAGGGGCTGCGGCACACAAAGACTCCCGCGGAGGCGGCTGCGAAACCTAAAACACGCTCAACAGCATCTTGAAGATCAGCGCGAGGCCGAAGGGCAGGCCGATCGCCATCGCCCACAGCGCGGTCACGTCGCGGCGGAACTCGCCCGCGAGCGACGGGTCGGCGGCCTCGGCGTCGGAGAGCACCGCCCAGCGCTTCTCGAACCAGCGGCACACCGGGATGATCCCCGCGACGAGCACGATCAGCGCGAGATAGGGAAGCGCGGTGGAGGAGCCCTCGGACAGCGCCTTCACCGTCACGAAGATCTGGAGCGCGGTGTAGGCCAGGAGGCCGTAGGCGACATGGTCGCTCATCGCCTTGCGCCAGTCGCGCTTGCGAGCGACCGGAAGGGTTGCAGCCTGCTTGTCCGATTTCACCATTCGCGCCGCTCCCCAGTGGCCGTCTGTTAAGGTCGCAGTATCGCAAAGCTGTCGCGGAGTTGCAATAAGCCGCGCGCAGACGCAGCATTGTTGCGTGCGCCGCAAGAGACGCGGGGCAAGCCGCTCTAATCGCGCGTGGTTCTGCCGCCTGACACCCGATTGCAACGCGATTGTCTCACCACTAAGCAAAAATCCTGCCAAACCCACTGCGCCACTTTCCTCAACCCGTCATGGTGCTAAAGACTCGGGCGCTATGAGCACGACGACCCTCTCCGACGCCTCGCGCGAGGCCGAACCCGTCCAGCCGCTCGGGAGCGGGCTCGAGGTCATCTCGATCGCCAAGAGCTATGACAAGCGCAGCGTTCTCACCGATATCTCGCTCAGCGTCGCCAAGGGTGAGGTCCTCGGGCTGCTGGGCCCCAACGGGGCGGGCAAGACCACCTGCTTCTATTCGATCATGGGGCTGGTGAAGCCGGATTCGGGCCGCATCCTGATGGACGGCGAGGATGTCACCAATCTGCCGATGTACCGCCGCGCGATCCTCGGCCTCGGCTACCTGCCGCAGGAAACCAGCATTTTCCGCGGCATGACCGTGGAGCAGAACATCGCCTGCGTGCTCGAACTGGTCGAGCCCGACAAGGCGACGCGGGCGAGCGAACTGGAACGCCTGCTCGAAGAATTCGGCCTCACGCGGCTGCGCGAGTCGCCCGCCATGGCGCTCTCCGGCGGTGAACGCCGCCGCTGCGAGATCGCCCGCGCGCTTGCCGCCAAGCCCTCGATCATGCTGCTCGACGAGCCCTTCGCAGGGATCGACCCGCTCTCGATCAGCGACATCCGCGATCTGGTGAAGGACCTGAAGCAGCGCGGCATCGGGGTGCTGATCACCGATCACAACGTGCGCGAGACGCTCGACATCGTCGACCGCGCCTGCATCATCTATGGCGGGCAGGTGCTGTTCGCCGGATCCCCGCAGGAACTGGTCGCCGACGAGAACGTGCGGCGGCTCTATCTCGGCGAGAGCTTCACGCTGTAGCGGAACAAGGCATGGCATTGGGCCCCCGCCTCGATATCCGGCAGACGCAATCGCTGGTGATGACGCCGCAATTGCAGCAGGCGATCAAGCTGCTGGCGGCCTCCAACCTCGAGATCGAGACCTTCATCGCCGAGGCGCTCGAGGCCAATCCGCTGCTCGACACCGGCGGGCCTTCCGATCCCGGCGAACCCGAAAGGATCGAGATCGCCGCGCCCGCGGGTGAGGAGGCGACCGCCGATCAGCTGATGCTCGCGGGCGGGGGCGAGGGCGATGCCCCGCTCGATCTGGGCGCGGTCGACCGCGATTTCGACACCGGGGACGGCGCGGGGCCGAGCATGCGCGACGCGGAGTGGGGCGCGGCTAGCGGCTCCGGGGGCGACTTCGACGACATGCCCGACTGGGAGCAGCTGCGCGCCGCAGAGGTGACGCTGGCCGAGCATCTCGAAGGCCAGATCGGCGCGCTTGCGAGCGACCCGCAGACGGCCTTCATCGCGCGCCACATCATCGGCCTCCTCGACGAGGCTGGCTATCTCACCGTGCCGCTCGAGGAAGTCGCCGACGATCTCGGGGTCGACATCTTCGAGGCCAAGGCGGGGTTGCGGCTGGTGCAGTCGCTCGACCCCTCGGGCGTCGGCGCGCGCAACCTCGCCGAATGCATCGCGATCCAGGCGCGCGAGGCTGACCGTTACGACCCCTGCATGAAGGCGCTGATCGACAATCTCGACCTCGTGGCGCGCGGCGAGGTCGAAAGATTGAAGCGCCTGTGCCGCGTCGACGACGAGGATTTCGCCGACATGCTGCGCGAGCTGCGCAGCTACAACCCGCGCCCCGGCCTCGCCTTCGCGCCCGCCGAGACCGGCACCGTGGTCCCCGACATCCTCCTCACCGCCAATGCGGCCGGCGGCTGGGACATCGCGATCAACGAGGAGACGCTGCCCAAGCTGATCGTCAACCGCAGCTATTATCTGGAACTCAACCGGGGGGCGACCAACAAGGAATCGCAAGGCTGGCTCAAGGAGAAGCTGGCCGACGCGCACTGGCTGATCCGCGCATTGGACCAGCGCCAGAAGACGATCCTCAAGACCGCCGCCGAGATTGTCAAGCAGCAGGACGGCTTCTTCCGCCGCGGCGTATCCGAACTGCGCCCGCTCACCTTGCGCGAGGTGGCCGAGCAGATCGGCATGCACGAGAGCACGGTGTCCCGGGTGACCTCCAACAAATACCTGTGGTGCGAGCGGGGAACCTTCGAGCTCAAATACTTCTTCACCAGCGGCGTCGGTTCGGCGGATGGCGAGGGCGCATCCTCTGCCGCGATCAAGGCCAGGATCAAGGCACTGATCGACGCCGAGACCGCGAAGAACATCCTCTCCGACCAGCAATTGGCCGAAATGCTCCAGAAGGAAGGCTTCGACCTAGCGCGGCGCACCGTGGCCAAATACCGCGAGGCGATCGGTCTCGGCTCCAGCGCGGAACGGCGGCGTGCGAAGAAGCTGGCAGGGGCCTCTTAGGACTTTCCCTCAGGCGACGCGCCATTCCTAAACCCCTAGCCTCTCTTGGATTTCCACCCATCCGGGGTGTGACTCGAAAGACTCACTCCAAAAAGTTAACGCTCTAAACTTCTTATTAACCTTTTTTGGTGAGAAGTGGCGTGGTTAACAGGCGACAACCTCTCCTAAGCGGGGGTTACCAGGGGTAAGACAGGGGTACAGCAATGCGCGTTCTGCTCATCGAAGACGAACCGACCACCGCCAAGGCGATCGAGCTGATGCTCACGACCGAAGGCTTCAATGTCTATTCGACCGACCTCGGCGAAGAGGGTTTGGACCTCGGCAAGCTGTATGATTACGACATCATCCTGCTCGACCTGAACCTCCCCGACATGCATGGCTACGACGTGCTCAAGAAGCTGCGCGTCGCCAAGGTGCAGACCCCGGTGCTGATTCTGTCCGGCATCAGCGAGATGGATTCGAAGATCCGCAGCTTCGGCTTCGGGGCCGACGATTACGTCACCAAGCCGTTCCACCGCGAGGAACTGGTCGCCCGCATCTATGCCGTGGTGCGCCGGAGCAAGGGCCACTCGCAGTCGGTGATCCGTACCGGCAAGCTCGCCGTGAATCTCGACGCCAAGACGGTCGAGGTCGATGGTGCCCGCGTGCACCTCACCGGCAAGGAATATGCGATGCTCGAGCTGCTCTCGCTCCGCAAGGGCACCACGCTGACCAAGGAAATGTTCCTCAACCACCTCTATGGCGGGATGGACGAGCCCGAGCTCAAGATCATCGACGTGTTCATCTGCAAGCTGCGCAAGAAGCTCTCGCTGGCCTGCGGCGGTGACAACTACATCGAGACCGTCTGGGGCCGCGGCTACGTGCTTCGCGACAGCGAGACCGAGGTCGAAGCGGCGTAATTGGCTTTTCGAGGGCGCCTCCGCGCCCTCGTCCTCGGCGCGGTTTCGATCCCTGTGGGATCGAGCGCCTGCGGCTCGCGCCGTGCGCTCGCGGCCCTTTGGGCCGGGTCGCCGCACTGAAGTGAAAGTGGACGCTCGGGGTGGTCATGCCCCGGGCGTTTTTCTATGGGCGCCCCATGACGGCATTCAAGGAAGGCGATCCGACCACCATAGCGCGGCTCTATGGCCGTTCGGTCGGCAAGAAGCTGCGCACCTATCAGCAGGGCTTGGTCGACAACCTCCTGCCGCAGATCGCCGTGCCTGCCGAGGGGCCGGTGACCAGCGAGGGGCTGTTCGGCGATGCGCGCCCGCTGCATTTCGAGATCGGCTTCGGCGGCGGCGAGCATCTCGCCTATCGTGCTGACCTGCTCCCCGATCACGGCTTCATCGGCGCCGAGCCCTTCGTCAACGGCGTCGCGCAGGCGCTGACCCATGTGGCCGATCAGCGCCTCGCAAATATCCGCCTGCATCATGGCGATGCATTGGAGGTGCTCCAGCGCGTGCCCGATGGCGCGCTGACGATGCTCTACCTGCTCCACCCCGATCCCTGGCCCAAGGCGCGCCACGCCAAGCGCCGGATGATGAACGACGGCCCGGTGCGATTGTTCGCCGAGAAGCTCAAGCCCGGCGGAGAGTTCCGCTTCGGCACCGACCACGCGGTCTACCTGCGCCACGCGCTGATGGTCATGCAGCGTCACACCGACCTGTTCGAGTGGGTGGTGGAGAAGCCGCAAGACTGGCAGGTCCGCCCCTCCGGCTGGCCCGAGACCCGCTACGAACACAAGGCGCGCACGGTGTACGGGCACGAGGTGTGGTATTTCCGGTTCCGGCGGCGGTGAGGCGGTTTGGCGCGGGCTCCTTGCCAGCGTGATTAAATCATATAAATGAAGTCTGACAGCGCCGCTATGTGCGCGGAGGCCCGTCATGATCCGGTTCCAGCTCACCCTTGCTCCCTTGGTGCTGGCAGGATGCGCGAGCGTGACGCCCGCAAGCGCGCCGAGCGGCCCCCACATTGCCATCGACGCCGACTTCCCCGATCCCGCCGTGCTGCGTGCCGATGACGGCACCTTCTATGCCTATGCCACGCAAGCCTCGGCCCAAGGCCGGCAGGTCAACATCCAGATCGCCCGCTCGCCCGATCTGCGCGCATGGCAGCACCTCGGCAATGCGCTCCCCGTGAAGCCCGTCTGGGCGAGCCGGACGCAGGACTTCTGGGCACCGCATGTCGCGAAGGTCGAGGGGCGCTACCTGCTCTACTATTCGGCCAAGCCCGACGCGGCGCTCGATGACCCGGCGCGGGGCCTGTGCCTCGCGGTCGCCACCTCTGACAGCCCCGAAGGGCCTTTCACCGACACCGGCCAGCCGCTGCTGTGCGGCCCAGGTTTCGTCAACATCGATCCGATGCTGTTCGAGGACCCGGCGACGGGCAAGCGCCTTCTCTACTGGGGCTCGGGCTTCGGGCCGGTCAAGGTGCAGGAGATGACGCCCGACGGTCTCGCCTTCGCCCCCGGCAGCGCGGCAATCGACCTCGTCGCGCCCGTGCCGACCGACGATCCCGCCAACTACCGCCGCCTCATCGAAGGGGCGTGGGTCACCTATCGCGAGGGCTGGTACTACCTGTTCTTCTCGGGCGACAATTGTTGCGGGCCCAAGGCGCATTACGCGGTGATGGTGGCCCGCTCGCGCTCGGCGATGGGACCGTTCGAGGTCCATCCGGCAAACGGCGGCGTGATCCTCGCAGCCTCGCCCGGGTGGATCGCGCCAGGGCACAACGCGGTGATCGAGACGGACGCGGGCGAGACCTTGATCCTCTACCACGCGGTCGATGCGGCCCGCCCGCGCACCCGCCCCGAGGACGAGGTCAACACCCGCCGCATCATGCTCACCGCGCCGCTGGTGTGGCGCGATGGCTGGCCGGTGTTCGCCCCGCGCGATTAGCCTCGCCTCGCCGCAAGGGCCCCGCGCCTCGTCGGATCCGGCGCCGCGGTGCTCACCCATGACAGGGTCGGGCAGTGCCCGGGCGGACAGGGTGTGCGCCACGCAACCTGTCAAAGGAAGGCCAGACCCATGACCATCAGCACCCTGAAGGACCTCTATGTCGACCAGCTTCAGGACCTCTACAGCGCCAACCGGCAGGCATTGAAGGCGACCCAGGAACTGCGCGAGGCAGCGCATTCGGCCCACTTGCGCAGCGCGCTCGGCGCGGGTGCGGAGGGCATCGAGCAGGGCTTGGAGCAGATCAAGCGCCTGATCGAGGGGCACGACGCCAACCCGCGCGGTGAGCATTGCCGGGGCATGGAAGGCCTCGTCGCCGAGGCCCGCGCGCACGGCGTGGAGGCGGACTTCTCGGACGAGGACGTGCGCGATGCCTCGATCATCGCGCAGTACCAGCGCATGACCCATTACGGCATCTCGGGCTACGGCACGCTGGCGGCCTTCGCCCGCAAGCTCGGGCTGGAGGAGGACGCGGGCGTGCTCGCGCAGTGCCTCGAGGACACCCGGGGCGGCGACCGGAAGATGACCGCGATTGCCTCGGGCGAGGTGAACCCCGCGGCGGCCGAGGCCTGAGGCTCAGGGCGCGGCTCAGCCGAGCGCGGCGATCAGGGCCTCGGCGTCGGCCTCGTCGTTGTAGAGGTGCGGGGTGACGCGCAGCGATGCCCCGCGCAGCGAGACGTGGACGTTGCGCTGCGCCAGGCGCTCGGTAAGGCCCCCGGGCACGCCGCTGCCGAAGCCGAGCGACAGGAAATGGGCTGCGCGCACGCCGACCGGCGCGGCCTCCATGCCCAGCGCTGCCGCCCTTGCCGCGATGGCTTCGCTCTTGGCGGCGAGGGCCCCGGCAATCGCCTCGACGCCGAATTCGAGCAGGAAATCGAGCCCCGCGCTCGCGCCCATCAGCAGCGGGGGGTTGGACTTCTCGCCCATGTCGAAGCGCCGCGCGCCGGGCTGGAAATCCTCGCGGTAATCGACCAGCCGGGCGAAATCCTCCGAGCCCGCGCGGTTGATCCAGTTGTGCTCGATCGGTCGCCCTTCGTGGTGGCGCGGGGCGACGTAGAGCATCCCGGTGCCATAGGGCCCCATCAGCCACTTGTAGCAGGCCGCGACCGCGAAGTCGGGATCGACCGCGGCGAAATCGAGCGGCATCGCGCCCAGCGACTGCGTCAGGTCGAGCACCAGCGCTGCGCCGAAGCGGCGCGCCTTTTCGCCGACCGCGACCAGATCGACCACCCGCCCGTCGGCCCAGTGGCAGTGCGGCACGGCGACGATCCCGGTGTCGGGGCCGATGGCATCGAGCACGGCCTCGCTCCAGCAGCTCTGCGAGGGCCGCTCGACCGCGCGCACCCGTCCGCCCACGCGCGCGGCGAGGTCCTGCCAGACATAGACGTTGGAGGGGAACTGGTCCGCCAGCGTCACCACCTCCTGCCCGCGCGCAAGCGGCACGTTGGCGGCGGCAACCGCGAGGCCATAGCTCGCCGAGGGCACGATCGCGATGCAGTCGGCAGGAACCCCCGCCAGCCGCGCCGCGCGCTCGCGGAAGTGCTCGGCGACCGTGAAGAAATCGGCCGGGCGGTAGCGCCACGGGCTCGCCTTGGCGCGCGCGCCTTCGTCCATTGCCGCGATCACGGCGTGGCTGAGCGGTGCCATATAGGCGCAGTTGAGGTAGTGAACCTCGGGCGGGATCGCGAAACGGTCGCGCTGGCAGGGGATCACGGCGTCAGCCCACGACCCCCGCGCCCGCCAGCACCGCCAGCGTCAGCACATCGGGCACGCTCGCGGTCATCGGCACGATCTGTACCGGCTTTTCCATGCCGATCATCATCGGGCCGATGGTGGCATTGCTCCCCAGTTCGCGCAGCAGCTTGGCCGAGAGGTTCGCCGATTGCAGCCCCGGCATGATCAGCACATTGGCCGGGCCGGAGAGGCGGCTGAACGGGTAGAGCGCCATCACCCTGGGGTTCAATGCCGCGTCGGGCGCCATCTCGCCCTCGTATTCGAAGCCCGGGTCTTCCCGGTCGAGGATCGCCACCGCGGCGCGGATATTGTCGAGCCACTGGCCCGAGGGGTTGCCGAAGGTCGAATAGGACAGGAACGCCACCCGCGGCTCGTGCCCCATGCGCCGGGCGACCGCGGCGGTCTCCTTGGCGATGTGGGCGAGCGCGGCGGCATCGGGCCGCTCGTTGATGGTGGTGTCGGCGAGGAAGGTCGTGTGGTTCTTGCCGATCATCATGTGGATGCCGAAGGGCAGGCAGCCCACCTTGGGATCGAGCACCAGGTTCACCTCGCGCACGGTCTGCGCGAAGGTGCGGGTCATGCCGGTGATCATCCCGTCGCCATGCCCGAGCGCCACCAGCAGCGAGGCGAAGATGTTGCGGTCCTGGTTGACCATGCGCCGCACGTCGCGCTCGGTATAGCCGCGCCGCTGGAGCCGCTTGTAGAGGAAGGAGACCATCTGCGGCACGTGTTCGCTGTCGGCCGAGTTCTGGATCTCGAAGCTGCCCGGATCGCCGACCGAGAGCTGGTGGAGCTTGTCGAGCACCGCCTTGGTGCGGCCGACGAGGATCGGCGTGCCGTATCCGAAATCGCGGAATTGGATCGCGGCGCGCAGCACCACTTCCTCTTCCGCCTCGGCGAAGACCATGCGCTTGGGATTGGCGCGCGCCACCTCGTAGACGCCCGAAAGCACCGAGGTGGTCGGGTTGAGGCGGCTGCGCAGCTGCATGCGGTAGGCCTCGAAATCCTCGACCCGCGCCCGCGCCACGCCCGAATCCATCGCCGCCTTGGCGACCGCCGAGGATACGACCTCGATCAGCCGCGGGTCGAAGGGGGCGGGGATGATGTAGTCGGTGCCGAACTTGTGGTTCTTGCCATAGGCGGACGCGACTTCCTCGGGCACCTGCTGGCGCGCGAGCTCGGCGATGGCCTGCGCGGCGGCGACCTTCATCTCCTCGTTGATCGTGGTCGCCTGCACGTCGAGCGCGCCGCGGAAGATGAAGGGGAAGCCCAGCACGTTGTTGACCTGGTTCGGGAAGTCCGAACGGCCGGTGGCGATGATCGCGTCGGGGCGCACGGCCTTGGCCTCGTCGGGCATGATCTCGGGCACGGGGTTGGCCATGGCGAAGATGATCGGCCTGTCGGCCATCTTCTTGACCCAATCGGGCTTCAATGCGCCCGCCGCCGAGAGGCCGAGGAAGATGTCGGCGCCCGCAAGCGCTTCCTCGAGGCTGGTGGCGGTGGTGGCGACGGCGTGGGCGCTCTTCCACTGATCCATGCCCTCGCGACCCGGTGTGATCGGGCCGGAGCGGTCGCACATGATGACGTTCTCGTGGCGCACGCCCATCGCCTTGATCAGCGCGGTGCAGGCGATGGCAGCGGCGCCCGCGCCGTTGACGACGACCTTGACGTCCTTGAAATCGCGCCCGGTGATGTGACAGGCGTTGAGCAGGCCTGCCGCGGTGATGATCGCGGTGCCGTGCTGGTCGTCATGCATCACCGGGATCTTCATGCGCTCGCGCAGCGCCGCCTCGATGATGAAGCACTCGGGCGCCTTGATGTCCTCGAGGTTGATGCCCCCGAAGGTCGGCTCCATCAGCGCGACGGCGTTGATGAAGGCTTCGGGGTCTTCGGTGGCGAGCTCGATGTCGATCGAATCGACGTCGGCGAAGCGCTTGAACAGCACCGCCTTGCCTTCCATCACCGGCTTGGAGGCGAGCGCGCCCAGGTTGCCCAGCCCGAGGATCGCGGTGCCGTTCGAGATCACCGCGACCAGATTCGCCTTGGCGGTGTAGCGCGCGGCGAGCGCGGGGTCGGCAGCGATGGCCTCGACCGGCACGGCGACGCCGGGCGAATAGGCAAGGCTGAGGTCGCGCTGCGAGGTCATCGGCTTGGTGGCGACGATCTCGAGTTTCCCCGGGCGGATGGTCTCGTGGTAGAACAGCGCTTCGCGCGCGGTGAAGCCGCCCTTGTTCTGGGTGCCGCTGTCTTCGGCCATGATGCCCGATCCCCTATCCGTCCGTAACGTCAAACGTGCCCCGCTTAGCCCGAGCGACGTCGATGCGATAGGTCGTTTATCGCACCAGGTTCGGGGAAAGCTGCCAGGGCCGACATTCCCGAATCGGGCCGCTGCGCGCTAGGCGATGACATGGCCGCGCGCGAAGATCCGAGACCGACCCCGATGATGGCGCAATATCTGCGCCTGCGGGAGGAAGCGGGCGATGCGCTGCTGTTCTACCGCATGGGCGATTTCTTCGAGCTGTTCTTCGAGGATGCGAAACGCGCGGCGGCGATTCTCGACATCGCGCTCACCACCAGGGGTGAGCATGGCGGCGCGCCGATCCCGATGTGCGGGGTGCCGGTGCATTCGGCCGAGAGCTATCTCGCCCGGCTGATCAAGGCCGGCTGCCGCGTGGCGATCGCCGAGCAGATCGAGACGCCCGACGAGGCCAAGGCGCGGGCCAAGCGCGAGGGCACGCCGTCCTCCAAGGTGCTGGTGGGCCGCGCGATCGTGCGGCTGGTGACGGCAGGCACGCTGACCGAGGAAGCGCTGCTCGAACCGCGCCGCGCCAATGTGCTGGTGTCGCTGGCCGAGCTGCGGGGGACGGTCGGGATCGCGGCGGTCGATGTGTCCACCGGCGCGATGGTGCTCGAGGAATGCGCCGCCGACGGGCTCGGCGCGGCGCTGGCGCGGCTTTCGCCCAGCGAGGTGGTGGTGCCCGAGGACTGGCAGCACGGCCCTGACGAAGCCATCTACCGCCCCCGCACCACCTTCGCGAGCGATGCCGGGGGCGAGCGGCTGAAGGCGGTGCACGGCGTCGCGACGCTCGATGCCTTCGGCACCTTCACCCGCGCGATGCTGGCAGCGGCGGGGGGGCTCGTCGCCTATCTCGACCATGTCGGGCGCGGGAGCCTGCCGCTGCTGCTGCCCCCGGTGGTGCGCGAGACCGCCAGCACGATGGCGATGGATGCGGCGACGCGAGGGAGCCTCGAAATTCTCGAAGCAGCGCAAGGCGGGCGCGCCGGGAGCCTGATCGGCGCGGTCGACCGCTGCGTGACGGGGGCGGGCTCGCGGCTCTTGGCCGAAGACCTGTCCGCGCCGCTGCTGGACAGCGCCGCAATCGAGGCGCGCCTCGCGCTGGTGCAGTTCTGGCGCGACCGGCCGATCGAGCGCGCGCAGCTGCGCGAGGCGCTGCGGGCGATCCCCGATCTCGGGCGCGCACTCGGCCGGGTGGTGGCGGGCCGCGGTTCCCCGCGCGATCTCGGCCAGCTGCGCGACGGCCTCACCGAGGCGGCGCGGCTGCATCACTGGCTGGCGAGCGCCCCGGATAAGCCGGCGCTCCTCGCCGAGGTTACCGCGCGCCTCGCCGGCCACGGCGCGCTGACCGACTTGCTGAGCCGCGCGCTCGTCCCCTCGCCGCCGACCGAGCGTTCTTCGGGCGGATTCATCGCTGACGGCTATGACGCCGCGCTCGACGAATTGCGCGCCACCGCCGGAGACGCGCGCCGCGCGATTGCCGCGATGGAGGCGCGCTACCGCGAGGAAACCGGCATCGCGAGCCTCAAGATCCGCCACAACGGCGTGCTCGGCTATTTCATCGAGGTCTCCGCGCGCCATGCCGACGCGCTGATGGCACCCGACAGCGGCTTCACCCACCGCCAGACGATGGCGGGCGCGGTGCGGTTCAACTCGCTCAAATTGCACGAGGAAGCCGCCCGCATCGCCGAGGCCGGAGGCCATGCGCTCGCCTGCGAGGAAGCGCATTTCGAAGCCCTTGTGGCCGACGTCGTCGCCGCGCGCGAAGGCATTGCCGCCACCGCCGCGGCGCTCGCGCGGCTCGATGTCGGCGCGGGCAATGCCGAGCGCGCAGGCGAAGGCGACTGGTGCCGCCCGGAGATTGCCGAGGACGCAGGGCTCGCGATCACGGGCGGCCGCCATCCGGTGGTCGAGGCGGCGCTGGCCAAGTCCGGCGAGCGCTTTGTCGCCAACGACTGCCACCTCGCCGAAACCAACCGGTTGTGGCTGATCGGCGGGCCGAACATGGGCGGCAAGTCGACCTTCCTCAGGCAGAACGCGCTGATCGTGCTGCTGGCGCAGGCCGGGTGCTTCGTCCCCGCGGGCGCGGCGCGGATCGGGCTGGTCGATCGCTTGTTCAGCCGCGTCGGTGCGGCCGACAATCTCGCGCGCGGTCGCTCCACCTTCATGGTCGAGATGGTCGAGACCGCCGCGATCCTCGCGCAGGCGACCAATCGCAGCTTCGTGATCCTCGACGAGGTCGGGCGCGGCACTTCGACCTATGACGGCCTCGCGCTGGCCTGGGCGGTGGCCGAGGCGGTGCATTCGCAGATCGCCTGCCGTTGCCTCTTCGCAACCCACTACCACGAGCTCGCGCGGCTGGCGGAGACCTGCGAGGCGCTGAGCCTCCACCATGTCCGCGCGCGCGAATGGCAAGGTGATCTGGTTCTGCTCCACGAACTCGCCGATGGCCCCGCCGACCGCTCCTACGGCCTCGCCGTCGCGCGCCTCGCCGGGGTGCCCGCGAATGTCGTCGCCCGCGCCAAGGCGGTGCTGACCAAGCTCGAGGCGACGCGCGAGGCGACCGGCGGGATTGCGGCGGGGCTCGGCGATCTGCCGCTCTTCGCCAACCTCAAGCCCGCCGAGCCCGAGCCCGCCAGCCCCGAACAGCAGCTCGCCGCAGCGCTCAGGGCCGCCGATCTCGACGCGCTCACCCCGCGCGAGGCGCTTGATCTGCTCTACGAATGGAAACGCGGCCTGCCGCGCTGAGCCCCGCGCGACGGGGCGATTTCAACCAAGACTTAACCACGTGCCTGTTATGCGCGAGGGCATGATGAGGCTTCTGTTCCAGAACAGTCGTTTGGCGCTTGCCTTCGTGGTGCTGACCGTGCTCGGCGCGGTGGCGATGATCGGCCCCCAAGGCAATGGCGGGCTGGTGACGCGCGCGGTGAGCCTGTCCGAATCGCAGCGCGGGCTGCTGTCCGGCGACGCGCGGGACACCGCCGGATCGCAGGGAGAGGCCAAGGCGCCGCCTTCGGTGTTCGGCGACTACAACCCGGACACCGCTGCAAGCGCAGCACCCGCCGGGCCTGTGGCCGATACCGGCAATCCGATGACCGCGCCGTTGTCCCCGACCGCCACGATCGCTCCGCCGGGAGCGGCATCGGCCGATCCGATCATCCCCGAAAACGAAGCCGAGCAATAGGCAGGCGCAGTCCGGAGGGGCGTCACTCCTCCTCCTCTCCGGCGGCGTCATCCTCGTCGGCGCCGAGCGCGGGGTCGAGATCCTCGATCCCTTCGGCGTCGAGCAGGGTGTCGACATCCTCCTCGCTCAGTTCTTCGCCGTCGGCGGTGAGCCATTCGCTGTCGTCGTCGTCGGTGGTCTCGCCGCCGTAGGTCTCGGGCTCGTCATCGTGGTTGGGCTCGCCCGCGAAGGCCGACATGTCGATCCGGCCCTCGCCCTCCATGCGGCGCATCTCGTCGATCAGGTCGCCGGTCGAATCGGGAGCAGGGTCGATGTCGTTCGCGGGCCGCTTGGTGCTCTCGAGCGGGCTTGCGGTCTGGCTGTCCTCGCGCCGCGCTGCATCGGCGACGTCCTGCGCCTGTTCGCCGTGTCCGTCCTGCTCGTCATTATGCACTTCGGGCGGCAGGCCTGCGGGGTGGCCTGGGATCGCGGTGTCTTCGGGCTTGGGCATGGGGGCTCTCCTTCACCGGGCGTAACCCGGAAGGAGCGGCGATTGTTGCCATGCCCTGCGACAGGCCGCGCGGGCCTTGCGCCCGATCAGCGGGTCGGGACCGGGGCCTCGCCGGTATAATCGTAGAACCCGCGCCCGGTCTTGCGGCCGAGCCAGCCGGCCTCGACATATTTCACCAGCAGCGGGGCGGGGCGATACTTGCTGTCGCGGGTGGTCTTGTAGAGCACCTTGATGATGTCGAGACAGGTATCGAGCCCGACGAAATCGGCCAGTTGCAGCGGCCCCATCGGGTGGTTGAGGCCGAGTCGGCAACCCTTGTCGATGTCCTCGATCCCGGCGGTGGATTGCCCGAGCACGAACACCGCCTCGTTGATCATCGGCAGCAGGATGCGGTTGACGACGAAACCGGGCTCGTCCTGGCTCAGCACCACTTCCTTGCCCAAGCCCCGCGCGAAGGCGGTGACGGCATCGGTGGTGTCCTTGGAGGTGGCAAGGCCGGGGATGACCTCGATCAGGCCCATGACCGGCACCGGGTTGAAGAAGTGCAGCCCGATGAAGCGCGCCGGATCGGGCGAGTGGTTGGCCATGCGGGTGATCGGGATCGACGAGGTGTTCGACGCCATGATCGCCTGCGGGGCGAGCACCTCGCCCGCCTTGGCGAAGATCGCGTTCTTGATCTCCTCCCGCTCGGTCGCGGCCTCGATGATGAGATCGGCCTCGGCGAAGGGGGCGTAGTCGGCGACGGGGGTGATGCGCGCGAGCAGCCTTTCGGCCTCGTCCGCCTCGATCTTGCCGCGACCCATCAGCTTGGCGAGCGCCTTTTCGATGGCGAGCTTGCCAGCCTCGGCGCGGGGCAGGTCGACGTCGGTCAGCATGACACGCATGCCCTGGGCGGCGCAGGTCTGGGCGATGCCGGTGCCCATCTGACCGGCGCCGATGACGGCGATGTTGCGCATGGGATTGTTCCTTCGCAGGTGCAGCAAGGCTGCCGCCCTAGCGAGGAACACGGGACTTGCCTAGCGGTTAGCGCGCTACCTGTTCTGGCCGGGCACCCACTTCACATCCGCGCGGCCATCCTCGTTCGCCACCCGGGCGAGGACGAAGAGCAGGTCGGAGAGGCGGTTGATATAGGCGAGCGCGGCCGGGTTGACCGCGTCCTCGGCGGCGAGCGCGACCATGGCGCGTTCGGCCGCGCGGGTGGTGGCACGGGCGACATGGACCCGCGCGGCCGCCTCGCTCCCGCCGGGGAGGACAAAGCTGGTGAGAGGTTCGAGGCGTTCGTTCAGCGCATCGATCTGCGTCTCGATCCATTCCGGCTGCGAGGGGACGATGCGCAGCACCATCTCGGACGGGGTGAAATCGCCATCGGCGCTGGGGGTCGCGAGATCCGCGCCAAGATCGAACAGGTCGTTCTGCACGCGGGTCAGGAGCGCCCGCTCCGCCTCGCCCTGAAGCGCGCAGACGGCGAGGCCGATGGCGCTGTTCGCCTCGTCGACCAGGCCCATCGCCGCGATCCGCGCCGAATGCTTGGGGCAGCGCGAACCGTCGACGAGGCCCGTCGTCCCGTCATCACCCGTACGAGTGTAGATCCGGTTCAGCTTGACCATCGCGTGAGAGGCTTAGCGCGACACCGCCAGCAGGATCGCGACCACCGCGATCGCCAGCCCCTGATACTTGATGCGCGCGAACATCGCCTTGTTCTGGGCGAGCTGCATGTCGGTCGCCGTCTGCCCCTCGCCGGTCTCGAGGTCGATCTTGGTCGTCTGCAGAAAGGCGATGATGCCCTTGACCAGCGAATAGGCGGTGAGGCCCATGAGGATCAGGAGCGCGGGGATGAGGACATAGGTCATGGGCCTTAAATGGACGCTCGGGCCTCAGGTTCCAAGTGACAAAAGTTGCATCCTGAGTTGCTGCGCAAGCATCCGCCCGTCCTCGCCACCCGCGCGCCTTTCGGCGAGCGCGGGAGAGCCGCGGCGCTTGGCGAGCTTCTCGCCGTCCGGCCCGAGCAGCAGCGGGTGGTGGTGCCAGCGCGGGACGGGCAGGTCGAGCAGGGCTTGCAGGGTGCGGTGGACATGGCTGGCAGCGAACAGATCCGCGCCGCGGGTGACCAGCGTCACGCCATCCGCCGCATCGTCGAGCGTGACGGCGAGGTGGTAGCTGGCGGGCAGGTCTTTCCTGACCAGCACAACATCGCCTAGGCCCGACAGGTCGACCTGCTGCGGCCCGGCGCGCGCGTCCTCCCAGACAAGCGGCCCGGTCTGCGCCAGAGCCATCTGCGCATCGAGCCGCCAGGCCGCCGGGCGCGCGGGATCGGGCGCGCGGTGCTTGCAGGTGCCGGGGTAGATCAGGCCCTCGAGGCCGGGGCGAGCCCCTGCCGCCTCGATCTCGGAGCGGGTGCAGGTGCAGGGGTAGATGAGCCCGCGCTCCCGCAAGGTCTCCGCCGCCGCGGCGTAGCTGGCGAGGCGGGTCGATTGCGCGGACACCTCCTCCCATTCCAGCCCGAGCCATGCGAGATCGCTGCGGAACGCGTCCGCCAGTTCGGGGCGCGAGCGGGGCCCGTCGATATCCTCGATCCTCAGCAGGAACCGCCCGCCGTCCGCGCGCGCCAGATCATGCGCGACGATCGCCGAGAGCGCATGGCCGAGATGCAGGTGCCCGTTGGGGCTCGGCGCGAAACGGGTCACGGGCGGGGCGGGGCGATCCATCGCAAACGCCCATGCCACAGGACATTTTGCTGCGCTATCCACAGCCTGTCCACAGCGCGTCCCTGTGGATATGCGCCCTGTCACGGGTTTGACTCTTTGCCCTGCCACGGCATGTTCCGTTCAATCAGGGAGGAACGCGCGTCGTGTTCAATGCCGAACTGATCGAGAAAGTGGCCAAGTTCCGCGGGGTCGACGAAGATCCGACGCGCAATCTCTCGGCCTGCCCGGCGCTGGTGCTCAACGCCGATTACACTCCCCTATCCTACTACCCGCTCTCGCTGTGGCCTTGGCAGACCGCGATCAAGGCGGTGTTCCTCGACCGGGTGGACATCGTCGCGAGCTACGAGCGCGAGGTGCACTCGCCCAGCTTCGAGATGAAGATCCCGAGCGTCATCGCGCTCCGGCAGTATGTGAAGGCGAGCGAGTTTCCCGCCTTCACCCGCTTCAACGTGTTCCTGCGCGACCGCTTCCAGTGCCAGTATTGCGGCAGCCATGAGCACCTGACCTTCGACCACGTGACCCCGCGCCGGTTGGGCGGGCGCACCACGTGGGAGAACATCATCACCGCCTGCGCACCGTGCAACATGAAGAAGGGCGGGCGCACGCCCAAGCAGGCCGGGATGCCGGTGCGCCAGGCCCCGATCCGCCCGACCAGCTGGCAGCTGCAGCAGCACGGCAAGCAGTTCCCGCCCAACTACCTCCACGAAACCTGGCGCGACTGGCTCTATTGGGACGTCGAACTGGAGGCGTGACGCTGCGCGACAGCGCACCGGTCATGCCCCCCTGCCCGGCCTCGCCGCGCAGCCGCTGACGGCTGTCCCGGCCCGGACGGCCCGGATTTCTCCCGATTCGCTGCGAGGGTGATTCGCGCGCAGCCAATCCAGCAATACATCAAAAGACATGTTTCCGGCTTTACTTGCCGATACATGCAAGAAGCCGTTTATCAAATGATGATTAACAAAACTATTCTCTTATCATAAAGCAAATCAGGATTCGGTTCGTCGCATTCTAATGTAGATTATATTGACCCGTTAGGAATCCCAACGCCATCATCATGGGGCAACAGGAGGAATGCCCCATGAAGCGCCTTGTATCTTTTGCCGTAATTGCATCCATGCTCAATGCCTGTGGCGGGGACGAGGCTGCCCCACCCCCTTCGGAACTGGCCGGCGCCGCGCAGCCGGTCGCTTCGGTCCAGCCAAGCGGGGACAAGGTGGCGTCGCTCGCGGGAAGCCTGCCCCAGGGCGCGACCACCACCACCAATCCCTTTGCGACCTTCGATTTCAAGGGCGGAACGGTCTACCCGGCCAAGGCCGCGGTCAGCATCGGCACGGTCAGCGTCCCGGTGGGCGCGAGCGAGGCCTTCGTGCCGATCCGCATCAACCGCCAGACCCCCAACACGGTGATCGTGCGGGTGATGACCCGCAACGGCTCGGGCACGCTGGCAGGCGTGGAGGGCAAGCATTTCCAGCGGACGGTGACCACGGTGTTCTTCCGCCCGGGCGACGCGCTCGAGCAGACGGTGCGCATCCCGCTCGTCAACATGGACGCCGGGCGCACTTTCGACATCATCCTGCCCGAAGGCGTGGTCGGCGGGGGCGTCATCAATTCCTCGGCCAAGATCACCGCCGTCGTCGGCGCGAAGGCTGGGGTGGCGAAGACCGCGGGCTTCCGCAAGGCCCGGATCTTCGCGCCGAGCGGCGCGCTCGCCTACCAGCTCGATCCGGCCACGGTGACCTGGAGCGATGCGGGCTCTGCCGAGGCATGGCGCACCCGCCTGCCCCACGGCCGCACCCAGCCGGGCAATGCCGAGACCGGGCTCTATCTCGATGCCGGTCTGCACCCGACCGCCATGGCGCCCTTCGCGATCGAGAACGGCGAGGTGGTGATCCGCAGCCAGCAGCTCGTAAGCCCGATCCTTCACGACAACCAGTACTGGTATCATGGTGCAGCGATGCTCACCGGGCAGCGGATGCCGGCCACCCAGCTGCAATACGGCCAGTACGAATGGACCGCGATGATGCCCAACCGCCGCGGCGGCTGGCCCGCGCTGTGGCTGCTGCCCACCACCGGTTGGCCGCCCGAGATCGATGTCTATGAAGGCTTCGGCTATGGCGGCGGCTGGAACTTCTCGAAGAACATCTCCGGCAACATCCACGGCGGCGCGAATGGCAAGCGCACCTTCACCGCGCTGATGCAGGTCAATGCCGCCAACGCCTACGGCCTCTCCGGCTTCGACACCGGCTACCACCGCTTCGCCGTCGACATCGCGCCCGACTTCATCACCTGGTTCGTCGACGGCAAGGAGACCTATCAGACAGTCAACCCGTTCAAGGGCACGACCTGGTTTCCGCTGATGAACGTCGCGGTCAAGCACCAGGGCGACTATGTCGGGGGCACGGCCGAGATGCGGGTTAGGGGCTTCCAAGTGTGGAAGGTGCCGGGCTGAGGCACAAGCGCCCGACGCCTTCCATCGGGGGCGAGCGCGGCGGCGGGTCGTCTCCTTGCCCGCCGCCGCGTCTTGCCTGACGAGAACCCTTCGCCTGCGCGTTGCATTTCCATGACGCATCGCTAGGCGGGCTGTGTCAGCGCCAACGGGGATTCGCGTTTCCATGAAAATCATGTCCGGCAATTCGAACCTGCCGCTCGCCCGCGCGATCGCGGCCTATCTGGAGATTCCGTTGACCGATGCCAGCGTGCGGCGTTTTTCGGACGAGGAGGTGTTCGTCGAGATTCATGAGAACGTGCGCGGGGAGGACGTGTTCGTCGTCCAGCCGACCAACTTCCCGGCGAACGACAACCTGATGGAGCTGCTGATCTGCATCGACGCGCTGCGCCGCGCCTCGGCCAAGCGGATCACGGCGGTGGTGCCCTATTTCGGCTACGCCCGGCAGGACCGCAAGCCCGGCCCGCGCACGCCGATCTCGGCCAAGCTGGTCGCGAACCTCATCACCGAGGCCGGCGCCGACCGGGTGCTGGCGGTGGACCTCCACGCCGGGCAGATCCAGGGCTTCTTCGACATCCCGACCGACAATCTCTACGCCGCCCCCGTCATGGCTGCCGATATCCAGGCCCGCTATGGCGATCAGCAGCTGATGGTGGTCTCCCCCGACGTCGGCGGCGTGGTGCGCGCGCGGGCACTGGCAAAGCGGCTCGACAATGCGCCGCTCGCGATCGTCGACAAGCGCCGCGACAGGCCGGGCGAGAGCGAGGTCATGAACATCATCGGCGACGTTGCGGGCCGCCACTGCATCCTGATCGACGACATCGTCGATTCGGGCGGCACGCTGTGCAACGCAGCCGAGGCGCTGCTGGAAGGCGGGGCCCGGTCGGTCGCGGCCTACATCACCCACGGCGTGCTGTCGGGCGGCGCGGTGGCGCGCATCAACGGCTCCAGCCTCAAGGAGTTGGTGATCACCGATTCGATCCGCCCGACCGAGGCCGCCGAAGCCTCCGACCGCATCCGCATCCTGCCGATCGCGCCCTTGGTGGGCGAGGCAATCCGGCGGATCGCGGATGAAAGTTCGGTCAGCTCGCTGTTTGATTGATGTTTGATCCCGGCGAAGTTCGGGACATTCTGATCAGCGCCGCCCGGCAGCGCACGGCGCTGACCTATTCCGATATGCTCAGCGTGCTCGGACACGTCTTCACCCGCCCGCTGATGCGCCAGCTGTGCAAGGTGCTCGACCGGATCGACGAGGACGGGCGCGTGGCGGGCGAGCCGGGGCTGGCGGTGCTGGTCGTGCGCCAGTCGGACGGGCTGCCGGGGCAGGGCTGGTTCGTCAGCCGCACCGGCGTCTACGACAACCTGCCGCTGGAATGGGAGGGGCCGGAGGCGCGGCGCTATACCGAGGCTCGACAGCGCGAAGCCTTCGATTATTGGGGGGCGCATGACCGATAACGACCTCGCCCTTGCCCTGCGCCTCGCCGATGCCGCCGGGGCCGCTATCCGCCCGCTGTTCCGGGGCCAGTGGAGCGAGGAGCGGAAAGCCGACCGCTCCTATGTCACCGAGGCCGACCGCGCCGCCGAGGCGGCGATGCGCAAGCTGATCGAGGCCGAGTTCCCGCGCGACGGGATCATCGGCGAGGAATATGGCACCCGCAACGAAGGCGCCGGGCGGCAATGGGTGCTCGATCCGATCGACGGCACCACCAGCTTCATCGCCGGCCGCCCGATCTTCGGCACGCTGATCGCCCTGCTGCAAGATGGCTGGCCGGTGCTCGGGATCATCGACCAGGCCGTGAGTGGCGAGCGCTGGGTCGGCCGCATCGGCCAGCCGACGCTCTTCAACGGCAAGCCTGCGCACACCCGCCCCCTAAAGGAGCTGTCCGAAGCCGTGCTCGGCACCACCAGCCCCCACGCCTTCACCAACGAGGAAGCCGACGCCTTCATGTCGGTCGCCAAGAGCGTGGCGGAGCGCAAGATCGTCTACGGCGGGGACTGCTACAATTACGGCCTCGTTGCATCCGGCCATATCGACATCGTGATCGAGGCGGGGCTGAAGCTCCACGACTACGCCGCGCTGGTGCCGGTGGTCGAGGGCGCCGGCGGGATGATGGCCGACTGGCAGGGCAACCCGCTCGACGCAGGCTCGGACGGCACGGTGATCGCGCTTGGCGATCCCGCGCGGCTCGAGGACGTGCTCGAGGCGATGGGGTAGGGCGCGCGGTGCGCGGGGCGTCACGCTTTTCCGGGGGATGCCTGCGGATATTTGTCGTGGGCGTGCTGCTATCGCTCGGAACCTGCCAGGCGATCCGCTACTCCGAGCAATCCGCAATCCGCGCACGCCTTCCCGCCGAGCTCGGCAATACCAGCTTCGTGGCCTTCGACGTCTGCGACCGGCTGTTCGGAGGCTACAGCTACATCATCGCGATCCCGCCCGAAGTCTCGCTACGCGTGCAGGCACAAGGCCCGGAGTTCCTCGAATACACCCACCACGCTCCTTCGCATGGGAAGGCGAAGTGGGAGCCGACGGAGCGCTATGCGTGGCGCCGCGATGGGAGCGACAGCGGATTGCCGGGGTTGCTCTGCCTGAACAGGAGGCCACGCTACAACGGCGAGCGTCTGATCGACCATATCTTTCGCAAGGGGAGCTACATCGCGCATGGGGGGCGCGAGTCTGTGATCATCATCCCCTCCCTGAACATCGTCATCGGGGGTTTCGACCCGCGCTGACCCTGCCTTGCGGGACGCCGGCCACCCGCCCTTCGGGAAACACCCCTAGCCGCGCGCGGCGGACTCTTAAGTGACTTGGTTAATAACCCGGACCAGCGGCCCCCTCGTCGGGTGGTCCGGGAGACATCATGACCAAGCAGCTCAAAGCCATCGCCGGTGCCCGCACCATCCTTGAAGACGCCCTGCGCGCGCATGAAGCCGGCGAGCTTGCCGCTGCCGAAGCAGGCTATGCCATGGTTATCGAGGCCGGTTACCGCCTCGCCGATGTTCTGCCGATCCTCGCCGGGATGCTCGGCCGTCGCGGCGCGGACGAAGAGGCGCTGGCGCTGTGGGAGCGGCTGCTGGAAATCGACCCGGCGCATGACGTTGCGCTCCACGAAACCGGCCTGCTCCACGCCCGCGCAGGTCGCCGCGATCTCGCCATTGCCGCATTGGAAGCGAGCTGCGCGGCCAATCCCGCCAACGCCGTCAGCGCCAACAATCTCGCGGTGTTCCTCGCCGATGCGGGGCGCAAGAACGAGGCGCTGGCCAAATTCCGCGAGGCGCTCGCGCTCCAGCCGGACAACATCCATATCCAGCACCAGATCCGTCGGTTGTGCGCCGAACTGGTGCCCTTCTGGCATATCCCGATGCTCAACGACACGCGCCGCAACGATGCCTTCGAGGCGGCGATCATCGCCGCGATCGCCGCGTGCGGGCCGGAGGCGCGGGTGCTCGACATCGGCACCGGCAGCGGGCTCCTGTCGATGATGGCCGCGCGCGCCGGAGCGCAATCGGTCACCGCCTGCGAGATGGTGCCCGCGATCGCCGACACCGCCCGCGCGATCATCGCGGGCAACGGCTATGCCGACCGGATCACCGTCCACACCGCCCCCTCGGGCGCGCTGGAAGTGGGCGAGCATCTTGACGAACGCGCCGACATCCTCGTCTCGGAAATCCTCTCGAGCGACCTCCTGACCGAGAAGGTGATCGACACCTTCGAGGATGCCCATGCGCGGCTGCTCAAGCCCGATGCCATCATCATCCCGCGCGCGGCGGCGGCGGTCGGCTGCCTGGTCGAGAGCCCGGTGCTCGAGGACTATGTCTTCGTCGGCGAGGTCTCGGGCTTCGATGTCTCGGCCTTCGGGGCGCTGGCGGCGCAGAAGCTGCCGATCCACGGCACGATGACCCAGTGGAAGCGCCTGTCGCGCGATGTCGAGCTGCTGCGGATCGACCTTACCCGCACCGCCCATCCTTCCGATCTGCAACTGCTCAGCGTGCCTGTGCAGGCCGACGGGATGGCAGCGGGGATCGTGCAGTGGATGCAGGTCGATCTGGCCGAGGGCATCACCTTCGACAATCACCCGGACGGCTATACCGACGGCGGCTGGCTGCAGGTGCTCCACGCCTTCCCCCAGCCGATCGCGGTGCGCGCGGGCGATGTGCTGCATCTGGCCGCCGGGCACGACCGGGTGACGCTGATCCTGCGGCCGCTCGGGCTGGCCGCGGCCGAGGCGCGGGCCAACGCGGCCTGACCGGGGCGGGGCGGGGGGAGCGCGCGAGCGTCTACCCCCTTGCCTTTCGCGCGTCCCACGCCTAAGCGCGCGCACTTCACCGACACGAATCAATCAGCCAGCCTGGCGACAAGGGCTGCCATGGCCGGTTCCGACGTGTCTCTTACAGGAGATGAAAATGCCCAAGCTCAAGACCAAGAGCGGTGTGAAGAAGCGCTTCAAGATCACCGCCACCGGCAAGGTCAAGCACGGCGTCGCCGGCAAGCGTCACCGCCTGATCAGCCACAATGCCAAGTATATCCGCACCAACCGCGGCACCTCGGTCCTCTCGGCGAACGATACGCCGACGATCAAGAAGTGGGCGCCCTACGGGCTGGATTGATGCGAGCGGGGCCACGGCCCTCACGCACTTAGAAACAAGGATATACTGATATGGCACGCGTCAAACGGGGTGTTACCACCCGCGCCAAGCACAAGCGGATTCTGGACCAGGCCAAGGGCTATCGCGGTCGCCGCAAGAACACCATCCGCATCGCCCGCCAGGCGGTCGAGAAGGCCGGGCAATACGCCTACCGCGACCGCAAGGTGAAGAAGCGGACTTTCCGCGCTCTGTGGATCCAGCGCATCAACGCCGCAGTCCGCATGGAGGGCCTCACCTACTCGCAGTTCATGCACGGCATCAAGCTCGCCGGGATCGAGCTCGACCGCAAGGCGATGGCCGATCTCGCCATGAACGAAGGCGGCGCCTTCAAGGCCGTGATCGCTCAGGCGAAGGCTGCGCTTCCGGCGTAAACTGTCCGCGGCTCCGGCCAGGCACCAGTCGAGGGACAGGCTCCTTTTGGGGAACCTGTCCCTTTTTGACGTGCCTTTGTAAGAACGCGCCAAAACTCTTGTAGAACCGCGCCACTTGCGCTTTATTGCGCACATGGGGGATACAGCTCTCACGCGCGCCGTCGGGCGCTCCACGCCCTTGCCGCCCGAGCGGATGGTGGCCGAATTCCGCGAACCGCCGCCGGAATTCGCGGGATGCTTCACGAGTCTCTACCACCTGACGCTCGATCTGCCCGAAGGCGCCGAGCGGGTGACCGATTACCTCCAGCCCGAATGGGCCAACATCCGCTTCTTCTGCGGCACCACGCCTGACGCCGCGATCGCCGACACCAGCTTGAGCGGTGCGCGCTTCGTCGCCACCGGGCCGAGTTCGGTGGCGTGCCGCTTCTCGCTCGGACGGGTGCGGATGTGGGGCGTGGGCTTTCTCCCGCTCGGTTGGGCGCGATTCTTCGACGCCGATGCGAGCAAGGTCACGAACCTCATCTGCGACGGCGCCGCGCACCCGGCCTTTGCCCATTTCGCGCCGCTCACCGATGTGCTGTGCGACCCCGAATCAGACATCGAGACCCAGTACGAGGCGCTGGTCGCGGCCCTTGCCAAGGCGATGCGCCCGAGCCGCGACGAGCCGCGCATCGCCCGGGTTCACGCCGCGCTGGTCAACGGCGATCACGCCTCGGTCCACGAGCTTGCCAGCGCCTGCGCGATGAGCATCCGCACGCTCGAGCGGGTGTGCACCCGCCATTTCGGCTTCTCGCCCAAGCTGCTGATGCGCCGCCAGCGCTTCATGCGCAGCCTTGCGACTTTCATGCTCCAGCGCGGCGGTCGCCCGTGGACCGAGGCGATGGACGCGCATTACCACGACCAGGCGCAGTTCACCCGCGAGTTCCGCGACTTCATGACCATGAACCCGAGCGAGTATGCCGCGCTCGATCACCCGATCCTGACGTCGTTCATGGAGGCCCGCGCCAAGGCATGGGGGAGCGCGGCACAGACGCTCGACCCGCCGCCGCCGACCCCACCTTCGTCTTCGGCCCCACTTTCGCCTGCGGCCTTGCCCTTGCGGCGGTGATTCTCCCCGCACTGCACGCCGGCGGCGGGCACCGCGTCGCCCCTGCCGCAGGCACGGCTACCGCTGTCTTCCCGATCATGCTATCCGCTCCGGCTCAAGACCCCGGAGAGGGTCGCTGATCGGTCGCATTCGAGACGCGCTGCCAGAACGCGATGCGCCGGGGAATGGGGACAGATGCACGGGCTTTCGGGAGATTCGGTTCACTTGCGCTTTGCCCTGCCGGCAGAGCCGCTGCGCCGTTATGTGACGACCTATTATCGCACCGATGTGGTGTGCTCGGTGAGGCGGCCCTGCCTCGAGGACTGGCTGCATCCCGAATGGGCCAACATCCGCTTCCTCGGCGCGGTCACGGCGCAATCGGTGATCGGACCGGGGTCGCTCGTGCCGTGTCCTGCCTTCACCGTCACCGGGCCGACCAGCCGTGCGGTGCGCTTCCGGCTCGGCTCCGGGCATAGCTGGGGCATCGGCCTCTTGCCGCTCGGCTGGGCGCGGCTGGTCGCTGCCCGGGCGAGCGACTACGCCGACCGCTTTGTCGACGGGGCCGCCGATCCGGTGTTCGCCGGCTTCGCACCGCTCGCCGAGGCACTTGCGGCCAGCGGGGGTGATCATGCGCACGAGCTGGCGCTGATCGAGGCGCACATGGCCCGGCTGCTCGACGGGCCTGCCCATCCTGCGGAGGCCACGATCCTCGCGCTCCACACCGCGCTGGTCGATCCCGAGACGCTGACCGTCGCCGATATTGCCGAGCGTGTGGGGATGCAGGTGCGCAGCCTCGAGCGCCTCTCGCGCCGCGCCTTCGGCTTTCCCCCCAAGCTGCTGCTGCGCCGCCAGCGCTTCCTGCGCAGCCTCGCGCAGTTCATGATCGATCCCTCGCGCAAGTGGCTCGGGACGCTCGACGGCGCCTATCATGATCAATCGCATTTCGTGCGCGATTTCCGGCGCTTCATGGGGATGAGCCCGTCCGAATATGCGCGCGCGCCCAAGCCCCTGCTGGCCGCTGCGGCGCATGCGCGGCTGGCGGCGGCGGGGCAGGCGGTGCAGGGGCTCCACGCGCCGACACCCTGAACCCGGCCGGGCCTGCAACGTCCTTTGCAATCCGGCCGAATTGGCGCTAGCGCGCCTCGGCGAAAATCCCGCTGTCAGAGCACCTGAAATCCATGACCGACATCACTTCCAAGGCCGAGGCCGCGCTGGCCGCGATCGGCGCGGCGACCAGCCTCGATGCGCTCGAGGCCGAGCGGCTCGAAACCCTCGGCAAGAAGGGCTGGGTGAGCCTTGCCCTCAAGACCCTCGGCGGCATGAGCCCCGAGGAGCGCACCGCCGCCGCGCCCGCGATCCAGTCGGCGCGCGCGGCCATTGCCGAGGCGCTCGATGCCAAGAAGGCCGCGCTCGAAGCCGCAGCGCTCGAAGAGCAGCTCGCGCGCGAGACGGTCGACCTGACGCTCCCCGCGCTCGCGGCACCCAAGGGTTCGGTCCACCCCGTCTCGCAGGTCATGGACGAACTCGCCGAAATCTTCGCCGATCTGGGCTTCGCCGTGGCGACCGGCCCCGAGATCGAGGACGACTGGCACAATTTCACCGCGCTCAACATGGACGAAACCCACCCCGCGCGGGCGATGCATGATACGTTCTATTTTCCGGATCGCACGCCAGAAGGTCGCGAAATCCTCCTGCGCACCCATACCTCGCCGGTGCAGGTGCGCACCATGCTGGCGGCGGCGCAGACCAGCCCCGGCGGTGCGCCGGTGCGCATCATCGCCCCGGGCCGCGTCTACCGCAGCGACAGCGACGCGACCCACACCCCGATGTTCCACCAGATCGAGGGTCTGGTGATCGACCGCGACATTCACCTCGGCCACCTCAAGTGGACGCTCGAGACCTTCCTCAAGGCCTTCTTCGAGCGCGACGACATCGTCCTGCGCCTGCGCCCCTCCTACTTCCCCTTCACCGAGCCTTCGGTCGAGGTCGATGTCGGCTATGCCAGCGAGAACGGCCGCCGGGTTGTCGGCGGGTCGGGGGACGCGCCGGGGCATGCCTGGATGGAGCTGCTCGGCAGCGGCATGGTCAATGCCCGCGTGCTGCAAATGGGCGGGTTCGATCCCGGCCAATGGCAGGGCTTTGCCTTCGGCGTCGGGGTCGACCGGCTGGCGATGCTCAAATACGGGATGAACGACCTGCGCGCCTTCTTCGACGGCGACGGCCGCTGGCTGACGCATTACGGCTTCTCGCCCTTCGACCAGCCGACCCTGTCTGCCGGTGTGGGAGCACGCGCATGAAGTTCTCGCTGACCTGGCTCAAGGATTACCTTGAGACGACCGCTTCGGTGGCGGAAATCTGCGACGCGCTCAACGCCATCGGGCTTGAGGTCGAGGGCGTGGAAGACCCTTCCGAGAAGCTCGCCGGATTCCGCATCGCCCACGTCCTGACCGCCGCGCGCCACCCCGATGCCGACAAGCTGCAGGTGCTCACCGTCGACACGGGCGACGGCCAGCCGCTGCAAGTTGTCTGCGGCGCGCCCAATGCGCGCGCGGGGATGAAGGGCGTGCTCGGGCTTCCGGGCGCGGTCGTGCCCGCCAACGGCATGGTGCTGAAGAAGAGCGCGATCCGGGGTGTCGAGAGCAACGGCATGATGTGCTCGACCCGCGAACTGGAGCTGGGCGACGACCATGACGGCATCATCGAATTGCCCGAGGACGCGCCGGTCGGCACCGATTTCGCGGCCTATCACGGCAGCGATCCGGTGATCGAGGTCGCGGTGACCCCCAACCGCCCCGACTGCATGGGCGTCTATGGCGTCGCCCGCGACCTGGCGGCCAAGGGGCTTGGGACGCTGAAGCCGATCGCCATGCCCGCTTTCACGGCAGTGGGCGCGTGCCCGGTCGAAATCCGCACCGACGATCCCGAGGGCTGCCCGGCCTTCTATGGCCGCGTGGTCAAGGGCGTCACCAACGGCGCTTCGCCCGACTGGCTTCAGGCACGGCTGAAGAGCGCGGGCCAGCGGCCGATCTCGTTGATCGTCGACCTCACCAACTACCTGATGCTCGGCTTCGGGCGTCCGGCGCATGCCTATGACCTCGCCAAGCTCTCGGGCGCGGTGGTGGCGCGGCGCGCGAAGGACGGCGAAGAGGTGCTGGCGCTCAACGAGAAGACCTACACGCTCGATGCCGAGATGACGGTGATCGCCGATGATGCAGGCGTGCACGACATCGCCGGGATCATGGGCGGCGAGCATTCGGGCGTCTCGGAGAGCACCACCGACGTCCTGCTCGAAATCGCCTATTTCGATCCGGCGCGCATCGGCGCGACCGGGCGCAAGCTGGGGCTGTCGAGCGATGCGCGCACGCGGTTCGAGCGGGGGGTTGATCCGGAGTTTTTGGACGCGGGCCTCGATCTGCTGACCGGCCTGATCGTGGAACTCGCAGGTGGCACTCCGAGCGAAGTGATCCGCGCTGGTTCGCCGCCGCCCGGAGGAACCAAAATCCTCGACGTCAACTTGCGCGAAATCACGCGTCGTCTGGCTGGTGTCGACATCGACGACATGGAGCAGGTGCGTATCCTCGAAAGCCTCGGCTTCATGGCTCGCACGTTCGACAGCCGTGATGTCTGGGAGGTTCACGTTCCGGCCCGCCGCCACGATATCGAAGGTCCGGCCGATCTGGTCGAGGAAGTCGTGCGCATCCACGGCCTCGACAAGGTCGCCAGCGTCGCGCTCCCCCGCGCCGAGGGCGTCGCGCGCCCCACCGCGACCCCGCAGCAGAAGCTCGAACGCGCCTTGCGCCGCGCCGCTGCTGCGAGCGGGCTCAACGAGGCAGTGACGTGGAGCTTCCTCCCCGAATGGGCGGCGGAACACTTTGCCGCCGAAGGTCAGGCCCTCTGGGTCCTCGCCAACCCGATCAGCGAAGACCTGAAGGCGATGCGCCCCGCGCTGCTGCCCGGCCTGCTGATGGCGGCCAAGCGCAATGCCGATCGTGGCGCGGCCGCCTCGCGCCTGTTCGAGATCGGGCGGCGCTATTTCCGGGGGCAGAACGGCCTCAGCGACGAGAAGCCCACCCTCGGCATCGTCCTCGCGGGCGAGAAGACCCCGCGCGGCTGGCAGAGCGGCAAGGCCAGGCCCTTCGACGCCTATGACGCCAAGGCGCTCGCGGTCCAGCTGCTCGAAGCGGCAGGCGCTCCGGTGGCGAACCTGATGGTGATGGGCGAGGCGGGCGCGCAGTTCCACCCCGGCCAGTCGGCGACCCTGCGGCTCGGGCCCAAGGTGGTGCTGGCGCGCTTCGGGATGGTGCATCCGGCGACGCTCAAGGCCTTCGATGTCGACGGGCCGATTGCGGCGGTCGAGTTGTTCCTGGACGCGATCCCTGCGAAGAAGGGTGCGGCCTTCGCGCGTCCCGGCTTCACGCCCCCGGCGCTGCAGGCCGTGACCCGCGACTTCGCCTTCCTCGTCCCCGCGAGCCTCGCGGCAGGCGATCTGGTGAGGGCCGTGCAGGGCGCCGACAAGGCAGCAATTACCGGCGTGCGCGTGTTCGACGTCTTCGCGGGGCAGGGCGTGCCCGAGGGGCGCAAGTCCGTCGCGGTCGAAGTCACGCTCCAGCCGGGCGAGGCGAGCTTCAAGGACGCCGACCTCAAGGCCATTTCGGAAAAGGTCGTGGCGGCGGCGGCCAAACTGGGCGGGGAGCTGCGCTGATGAAGACCGCATTCGTCACCGGCGCCACCGCCGGGATCGGCCTTGCCACCGTCCGCCGCCTTGTGAAGGACGGCTGGCGCTGCGTCGCCACCGGGCGGCGGCAGGAGCGGCTCGACGCGCTGGTCGCCGAGCTGGGCGCGGACAAGGTTCTGCCGCTGTGCTTCGATGTGCGCGACACCGCCGCGATGGACACCGCGCTGGCTGGCCTGCCCGAAGGCTTTCGCGACATCGATCTGCTGGTCAACAACGCTGGCCTCGCGCAGGGGCTGTCGGCGGCGCAGAATGCCAATCTTGATGACTGGCAGACGATGATCGACACCAACATCACGGCCATGGTGGTGCTGACCCGCAAGCTCTTGCCGCAGCTGATTGAACGCAAGGGTGCGATCATCGCTATCGGCTCGGTCGCGGGGAGCTACATCTATCCGGGCGGCAACGTCTATGCGGGCACGAAGGCCTTCGCGAACCACTTCACCCTCGCCCTGCGCGCCGATCTCCACGGCACCGGCGTGCGCGTCACGAGCATCGAGCCGGGGATGGTCGAGACCGAATTCACCCTCGTGCGCACCGGCAGCCAGGAAGCCTCGGACAAGCTCTACGCCGGGGTGAACCCGATGACGGGCGAGGACATCGCCGACACCATCGGCTGGATCGCCAGCCTGCCGCCGCATCTCAACATCAACCGGATCGAGCTGATGCCGGTCAACCAGGACTTCGCGGGCTTCCGCGTCGCACGCGACAACCAGTGACCTCCAACCGCCGCACCTTCGCGATCATCTCGCACCCTGACGCAGGCAAGACCACGCTGACCGAAAAGCTGCTGCTGCAGGGCGGCGCGATCCACCTGGCCGGCGAGGTCAAGGCGCGCGGCGCGGCGCGGCGGGCGCGGTCGGACTGGATGAAGATCGAGCAGCAGCGCGGGATCTCGGTCACCTCCTCGGTGATGACCTTCCAGAAGGACGGGATCGTCTTCAACCTGCTCGACACCCCGGGTCACGAGGACTTTTCCGAGGACACGTACCGCACGCTCACCGCGGTGGATTCAGCGGTGATGGTGATCGACGCCGCCAAGGGCATCGAGCCGCAGACCCGCAAACTTTTCGAGGTTTGCCGCCTGCGCAGCGTGCCGATCCTCACCTTCGTCAACAAGGTCGACCGCGAGGGCCGCGATCCCTTCGAGACCCTGGACGAGGTCGCCGACATGCTGGCGCTCGACGTCTCCCCCCAGATGTGGCCGATCGGCATGGGCGGGGAGTTCGAGGGGCTGCTCGACTTCGCCACCGAAACCGTCAGCCGCCCCGAAGGCCCGAGCCGCGAGTTCCTCGGCACCCGCGACACTGCGGTCATCCCCGAGCGCTTCGCCGACGAGATCGAGCTGGCGCGCGGGGGCTACCCGGAATTCGACCTCGAAGCCTTCCGCCACGGCGACCTCACCCCGGTCTATTTCGGATCGGCGCTGAAAAACTTCGGCGTCACCGAGCTGATCGACGCCATCGCCCGCTTCGCCCCGCCGCCGCGGCCGCAGCCCGCGGGCGAGGAGCAGATCAGCCCGGAGCGCGACGAGGTGACCGGCTTCATCTTCAAGGTGCAGGCCAACATGGACCCCAACCACCGCGACCGCATTGCCTTCATGCGGCAGGTCTCGGGCACCTTCAAACGCGGCATGAAGCTGACGCCGAGCGGCCTCGGCAAGCCGATCGCCGTGCACTCGCCGATCCTGTTCTTCGCGCAGGACCGCGAACTGGCCGACACGGCGGAAGCGGGCGACATCATCGGCATCCCCAACCACGGCACCTTGCGGGTGGGCGACACGCTGAGCGAGCGCAATCAGGTGCGCTTCACCGGCCTCCCCAACTTCGCGCCGGAAATCCTGCGCCGGGTGCAGCTGAAGGACCCGACCAAGACCAAGCAGCTGCGCAAGGCTTTGGACGACCTCTCCGAAGAGGGCGTGATCCAGGTGTTCTATCCCGAGATCGGCTCGGCTCACATCGTCGGCGTCGTCGGGCAGCTTCAGCTCGAAGTGCTGATCAGCCGGCTCGAGGCCGAATACAAGGTCGAGGCCGTGCTCGAACCCTCCCCCTTCGCCACCGCGCGCTGGATCAAGGGGGACGACAAGACCCTCGACGAATTCGCCAGCTTCAATCGCGCCAATCTCGCCAAGGACCGTGACGGCGATCTCGTGTTCATGGCCAAGAGCCCGTGGGACGTGACCTATCAGGTCGAGAAGAACCCGGGGTTGACCTTCTCGTCGACGAAGGAAAGGTAGGCTTGCGGGGAGCCGGGCTTCGCGGCATGGCGAGGGCCATGGATACGACCGGCCCGACCTCGCAAAGCTTCATCTCGCAGCGGCTCAAGCTCAACTATCTCGATTGGGGCGGTCGCGGGAAACCGCCGCTGGTGCTGGTGCATGGCGGGCGCGATCATGCGCGGTCGTGGGACTGGACTGCCGAGGCATTGCGCGAGGATTACCACGTCATTGCCATGGATCACCGCGGGCATGGGGATTCCGATTGGGTCTCGGACGGGGTCTATTCGGCGGGCGACATGGTCTATGATCTGGCGCAGCTGATCCATCAGCTCGGCGTCGGGCCGGTCAGGATGGTGGCCCATTCGATGGGCGGCAATGTCGCGCTGCGCTATGCGGGCGCCTTCCCGGACATGGTGACCAAGCTCGTCGCGATCGAGGGCCTCGGCCCCTCGCCCGAATGGCGCGCCAAGCAGCGCAGCCAGCCCTATCCCGAGCGCCTCGCCGAATGGATCGAAAAGAAGCGCAAGGCGGCGGGCCGCACCCCGCGCAAGTACGAGAGCATTGAAGCCGCCTTCGCCCGGATGATCGAGGAGAACGCCTACCTCACCGAGGAACAGGCGCGCCACCTCACTGTCCACGGGGTCAACCGCAATGAGGACGGCACCTATAGCTGGAAGTTCGATCCGCATCTCAACGTCTGGCCGGTCGAGGACATCGGCGACGAGTTCATCGAGCAGCTGTGGGGCGCGATCACCTGTCCGACGCTGCTGCTCTACGGGGCGGATTCGTGGGCCTCGAACCCGGAGAAGGACGGGCGCATTGCCCACTTCAAGACCGCGCGCGTGATCGAGTTCGAAAAGGCGGGGCACTGGCTGCACCACGACCAGTTCGACCGTTTCATCGCCACCTTGCGCGATTTCCTGTAAGGCGGAGCACAAGAGGGAGGAAAGGGATGGCGGATTTCTTCGAGGCGCTCACCGAGCAGCACATCGCGATGATCGCCGCCCAGCCGGTGTTCTTCGTGGCGACGGCCGCCGAGGAGGGCCGCATCAACCTCAGCCCCAAGGGCTATGACGCCTTCCGGGTGCTTTCGCCCACCCGGGTCGCCTATCTCGACCTCGGCGGATCGGGCAACGAGACCCACGCGCATCTGGCTGCCGACGGGCGGATCACGGTGATGTTCTGCAACTTCCAGCAGCCCGCGCTGATCCTGCGCCTTTACGGGCGCGGGCGTGCGGTGCTGCCGCAGGACGCCGACTGGGAGGCGCTCGCGGCGCACTTCACCCTGATGCCCGGCACTCGCCAGATCTTCGACATCACGGTCGAGAGCGTGCAGTCCTCCTGCGGCTGGGGCGTGCCCTTCATGGCACTCCAGAGCGAGCGCGAGACGCTGAAGAAGGCGCACCGCCAGTCCGACCCCGCGCAGTGGGAGGCCAAGATGGCTGCTCGCACCCGCAGCATCGACGGCTTGCCGACCCGCGCCACGGATCGCTACATAGCGGGCGAATAGGCACAGCCTGCCGCAAAACTTGCCTAAGTCTTAATCAGATGATTACTTTTTAGGCAGGTATTTTTCCGCAGTTGCGAAAAATCGCGCTGATTCCGCTGCGTCAGCCGCGTTACACAAATATGGCACGCTTGTTGCTGTGACACCGGTGGCCGGAAAAAATCCGGTGCAACAGGGGCCACAGATGAAATTCATCATCGCCATCATCAAACCGTTCAAGCTCGACACCGTGCGCGAGGCGCTGAGCGGCATCGGCATTGCCGGGATGACCGTGACCGAAGTCAAGGGCTTCGGACGCCAGAAGGGTCAGACCGAAATCTACCGCGGCGCCGAATACTCCACCAACATGCTTCCCAAGGTGAAGCTCGAGATCGCTGCCAGCGACGAGATCGCGGCGCAAGTGGTCGAAACCATCCAGGCGACCGCCAACACGGGCGCGATCGGCGACGGCAAGATCTTCGTGCTCGATCTCGCCTCGGCCACCCGCATCCGCACCGGCGAGTCCGGCGAAACCGCGCTGTAAGGGGACATAATCGATGAAGCGCATTCTCTCCAATCTTGCGGTAATGGCGACCGGGGCGGCGCTGCTCGCCGCGCCGGCCATGGCCGCGCCTGTGGCGGCGCCCACGCCGTTCGTGCCCACCGCCGACATGGTCAACAAGGGCGATGTCGCCTGGATGATGGTCTCGACCGCGCTCGTGCTGATGATGAGCGTGCCCGCACTCGCGCTGTTCTACGGCGGCCTGGTGCGCGCCAAGAACATGCTTTCGGTGCTGATGCAGGTCCTCACCATCGTCTGCGTCGCTGCGCTGGTGTGGTTCGGCTGGGGCTACTCGATGGCCTTCACTTCGACCGGCACGCCCTTCCCGGCGCTGTTCGGCGGGCTCGACAAGGCCTTCCTCAAGGGGGTCAATCCGGGAACCTTCGCCGCGACCTTCTCGAACGGGGTGTACCTGCCCGAGCTGGTCTTCGTGATGTTCCAGATGACCTTCGCCTGCATCACCCCCGCCCTCATCGTCGGCGCCTTTGCCGAGCGCGTGAAGTTCACCCCGCTGATCATCTTCGTGGTCGCGTGGATGACGCTCGCCTATTTCCCGATCGCGCACATGGTGTGGTACTGGGCCGGCCCGGACTTCCTCCACGCCGCGCCGACCGATACCGGCCTGCTGTGGGGCTGGGGCGCGCTCGACTTCGCCGGCGGCACCGTGGTGCACATCAATGCGGGGATCGCCGGCCTGATCGGCTGCCTCGTGATCGGCCCGCGCATCGGCTACAAGAAGGAGCCGATGCCCCCGCACAGCCTGGTGATGACCATGATCGGCGCCAGCCTGCTGTGGATCGGCTGGTTCGGGTTCAACGCCGGCTCGGCGCTCGAATCCAACGCCTTCGCCGCGCTCGCCTTCATCAACACCTTCGTGGCGACGGCCGCGGCGGGTGCGACCTGGGCGATCATCGAACAGATCACCCACAAGAAGCCCTCGCTGCTCGGCGGTGTCTCGGGTGTGGTGGCCGGCCTGGTCGCGATCACGCCTGCGGCGGGCTTTGCCCACCCCGGCACCGCGATCATCCTCGGCGCTGTGGCTTCGGTGATCTGCTACGTCTTCGTCACCACGGTGAAGAACAAGCTGAACTACGACGACAGCCTCGATGTCTTCGGCATCCACGCTGTCGGCGGGATCGTCGGCGCGGTCGGGACCGGCATCGTCGCCGACCCGGCGCTCGGCGGCCAGGGCTGGATCGACTACACCGCGCCCGTCGCCGTGGCGGGCGGGTTTGACCTCGTCGGCCAGGTGACGACCCAGATCTACGCGGTTGGCGTGACCGTCGCCTGGACCGGGATCGTCTCGGCGGTGCTGTTCCTCGCTCTCAAGTACACCATCGGGCTCCGCCCGGACGCCGAAGCCGAGACCAACGGCCTCGACATCACCGAACACGGGGAGCGCGCCTACAACTAGGCGTCCACATGGGGTAATCGCGGGAAGCGAGTCGCCCCCTTCAGCAGGACATGG
>NZ_LSJS01000059.1 GCF_001557325.1 Erythrobacter donghaensis | reverse complement strand
GTGGGGGGCGTCCACCGAAGGGCTGACCCGCGCGGGGCACGCATGCTGCGGCGCTGACGGATAGGCGGCTAACCTGCGCAAGGCAGCGCCCGGCCAGCCCGCTCAGTTCACGATGCCGTGCAGGATGCACCGCCCAGCACGCAGAAGCGCGCGCAGTGGGGATGGTTGAGCGCCACCGCACCGCTCGCCTCGACGAGGCTCGCGCCGAGGTCGAAGCCCGGATCGTAGGGCAGCAGCGTGCAGGCAACCACGCGCGGCGCGGGTTCATGCTTGCGCTTCACCACCATGCGGCTCGAAGCGCACATCATCTGTGCAGGATCCTTGCCGAGAATGCCCCAGCACGCCTCGCTGATCTCGGCGATGTCGGCATCGGGGTCCATCGCCGGGAACAGCACCAGCTGGGCAGGATCGTCGGCATCGATCGGCAGGGCATGGCGCGCGAACAGCTCACGGTAGCCGGTGCGGGCCTCGCCTTCGCCTTCATGCTCCAGCTGCCGCCCCGCCACCGCGATCCGGAACCCGTGCGCGGCGAGCCATTCGAGCCCCGCCATCGCCTTGTCCCAGCTCACGCCTCGCTCGGCCTCGTGCACCTCGCGGGTATAGTGATCGAGGCTGACCCGGATCGTCAGCCGCTCGCGCCCTTCGAGCGCCAGCAGGGCCGCCTCGGAGCGGCGCATCGGCTGCATCGCGTTGGACAGCACCAGCACCGCGAAGCCGCGGGCGAGGCACAGCTGCAGGATCGGCAGCATGTCGGGGTTCATGAACGGCTCGCCCCCGGTGAAGGCGATCTCGCGGGTCGGCAGGCCTTCGCGCGCGATCTCGTCGAGGAAGGTCTCGACCTCGGCCAGCGTCAGATAGACCAGCGCATCGTTGCGCGGCGAGCTTTCGATGTAGCAGGTGGTGCAGGCCAGATTGCACAGCGTGCCGGTGTTGAACCACAGCGTGTCCAGCCCGGTCAGCGCCACCTGCGCCCGCGGCTCGCCCTTGGCCGTCTGCCGGGGGTTTTCGAACTTGCCGGGTGCGAGCGGCCGGGAGGCTGTCAGGGCGAAGGGAGAAACGACGGTGGCCATGGCGGGAATTCGTTTCACCTCGTCAAAAGATTACATAAGACACGCATGATCGCGTTTTGCTGTAACGGCATGGCGCTGCATTCCGAATAATGCGCAAGGCGCAAGGGAAAATCAAACAGGGGCCACAGCATGAACCTCGATAACAGTCGGCACTATTATGGCGAGGTCCTGCAAGGCTCGGGCGATCTTTTGACCGACGCCTGCACCATGGCCGACATGCCCCCGCGCCACGTGCTGGCTGCGCTTGCCAACGTCCATCCCGAGGTCAAGGCGCGCTATTACGGCTGCGGCCTCGTCGCCCCGGCGGCGATCGAGGGCGCGCGGATACTCGATCTGGGCTCGGGCTCGGGACAGGATGCCTATGTGCTGGCGCAGCTGGTCGGGCCCGATGGTTCGGTGGTCGGCGTCGATGCCACGCCGCAACAGCTCGAGCTGGCGCGCGCGCACCAGGAATGGCACCGTGAGCGCTTCGGCTATGCAGCGGGCAATGTCACCTTCCTCGAAGGCGATATCGAGCGGTTGGGCGAGCTCGGGCTTGAGCCGGGCAGCTTCGACGTGATCGTCTCCAATTGCGTGATCAACCTCGTTGCCGACAAGCAGGCCGTGTTCGCTGCCGCGCACGCGCTGCTGAAGCCGGGCGGGGAGCTCTATTTCTCCGATGTCTATGCCGACCGCCGTGTGCCCGCGCCGCTGCTCGATGATCCGGTGCTGCATGGCGAGTGCCTGTCGGGCGCGCTCTACTGGGGCGATTTTCTGGCGCAGGCCAAGGCGGCGGGCTTTGCCGATCCGCGGCTGGTGAAAGATCGCCCGCTCGGCATCGGCGATCCCGAGATTGCCGAGAAACTCGCCGGCATCCGCTTCTTCTCCGCCACCTACCGCCTGTTCAAGCTCGAGGGGCTGGAGCCCGAATGCGAGGATTACGGTCAGGCGGTGATCTACCGCGGCGGAGTGCTGGGGGAAGAGCGCGTCTTCACGCTCGACAAGGGGCACGTGATCGAGGCCGGGCGGGTATTCCCGGTGTGCGGCAACAGCTGGAAGATGCTGGCCGAGACGCGCTTTGCCACGCATTTTGACTTCATCGGTGATTTCAGCCGCCATTTCGGCGTGTTTGCCGGGTGCGGTGGGGGGATGCCCTTCGACGTGACGCAGGACGCGCAAGCAGCAACGTGTTGCTGACGGCAAGCAGGTGGCGGTTCTTGTCACCGGGGCGGCAGGATTGCTTGGTGGAGCGCTGGTCGCGGCGCTGACCGGGGCGGGCCACCCGGTGATCGGGCTGGTGCACCGCGAGGCAACCATCCGCGACAATGCAGGAAAGGCGCTGGCCGCAACCGAATGCGATCCCGCATCTCCGCCACGCGGCCTCGTCGTGCTTCACGGCGATATTGCCCAGGCGAGGCTCGGACTGGACAGCGCGGCGGGCGCGTGGCTGGAGCGCCACGTCTCCGCGATCATCCACTGTGCCGCGCTGGTCCGGTTTGATGCGGAGTGGGAGGCGCTGGAGGCAGTCAATGTGGCCGGCATCCGCCATGTCGCAGCGCTCTGCCCCGATGCGCGCTTCATTCATGTCAGCACCGCCTATGTCTGCGGCTTGAGGGATGGCCCCATTCCCGAGGCTCCGTGCGATCCCGCCGGGCCGTTCGGCAATCTTTACGAGCGCTCCAAGGCGCTGGGCGAGGCCGAGCTGCACCGGCTGCGGCCTGCCGCGGTGATCGCGCGTCCCTCGATCATTGTCGGCGAGCAGGCCAGCGGGCGCATCCGCAGCTTCGATACGATCTACCGCGCGTTCAAGTTCATCGCCGAGGGAAAGATTGCTGCCGTTCCCGCATCAGCGGAGGCCACACTGAACTTCGTGCCGATCGACCACGTGGTGCGCGGGATCGTCGCGCTGCTCGCGCTGCGGGTACACGATGGCCGGATCGTTCACCTCGCCGCACGCGAGGCCGTTGCGGCCACGCGCTTTCTCGGCTTGATCGGCGGTGTCCCCGGATTGCGCTGCCCGCGCATCCTCACGCCGCAGCAGCACCAACACACCGGCGCAAGCGTCGCCGAGCGGCTGGCGCGGCCCTATTGGGGCTATTTCCAGCGGTATCCCGACTTCGCCACCGATGCGCTGGCCGACCTCACCGGGATCGCTGCGCCGGTATGGGATGATCCCGCCCTGCTGCGCCAGATCACCTTCTGTGCGGAGGCCGGTTTTCTCCGCAAGGGCCTGTCTGCGAAGCCGGTTCAGCGCACATCGGGGTAGTGCTCGGCCAGCTCCTCGCGCGCGCCCATCGCCCACATCGCGCCGACCTTGAGATAGATCCAGTTCGCCCGCCACCGCCCCCAGGCGGCGATCCGGCGGTCCGAGGTCCACACCCAGCGCCGCACCATCCGCGTCCGCCCGAGCCGGGCGAACTTGATGCACAGCTCGGCCTCCTCGAGCACCACCACCCGCTCGTCACAGCCGCCCAGCGCGAGGAAATCGCGGCGGCGGAAGAACATCGCATGGTCGCCGAACAGCAGCCGCACCCCGCGTGCGAAGAGCAGCGGGCGGAAGATCAGCGGGGCGTACCAGGTCTTGATCCAGTTGTGGAAGGTCGACCCCCAGCGCGTGCCGCCCGGGCCGGCGATGCGCGGCATGAAGCTGGCGAGCGCGGTGCGGGGATCGGCCATTGCGGCACGGATCACCGTCACGGCGTCACGCGGCAACAGGCTGTCGGCGTGCAGCACGCAGACGATATCGCCCTGGGCATGCGCCACGCCATGGTTGATCTGCGCTCCCCTGCCCTTGCGCGGCGCGACGAGGCACGTGAGCCCCGCCGCCCGGGCCAGCGCGAGCGTGGCATCGGTGCTGCCACCATCGACCAGCAGGAGCTCGTCGGCGGGCGGATCGAGCGCCGCCAGCGCGGCGATGGTGGCAGGTAGCGCCGCCTCTTCATTGTAGGTCGGGATCAGGATCGTGACCCGGGTCACGCCGCAAGGTCCGGCCAGCGGGCAAGGTCCTCGGGACGGTCGCAATCGGCCAGCATGGCGAGCAGCGCCGGGGCAATCGCCATGGCCTCAAGCCGCCGCAAGGTTTCGGGCAGCACTTCAGCGGTGCTCCACGGCATGTCGGTGAGCAGGTCGGGCAGGGGCTCGCGCATCGCGATGAGATAATAGCCGCCATCCTCCGCCGGGCCAATCGCGACCGGATGGCTGGCGAGCGCTGCCACCGCGGCCGCGACATGGGCCGGGGCGAGATCGGGCGTGTCGGCCCCGAAGAACACCACCGGCGCCCGCGCGGCGAAGGGCAGCAGGCGGGCGGTGAGATCGCCCTCGGCCTGCTGCTCATAGGACAGATCATTGCCGAGCCAGTCGCGGAACGCCGCTTCCTGCGCGCCGGTATAGGCGATCGTCACCGGGCAGCCCGCCTGCCGCAGCACGCCCACGGTGCGCTCGGTCAGGCGGCGGTGGAGCGCTGCCGCGCCCTCCGGCCCGAGCGCCGGGATCAGCCGGGTCTTGCACTGTCCGGGGACCGGATAGCGGGCAAACAGCACGAGTTCGGGACGGATCGACATGCCCAGCCTCTTGGCAAGCGCGCGCCCACCGCGCAACCGGGCAATCGCATCCTCAGGCGGCGTTGAGGCTCCAGTCATAGTCATAGGCCGCGATGCTTTCGGCACCCTCGAGCAGCCTGGCGCTCGGCCCCTCGGCATATTTGCGGGCGTGGTCGAGCACCGCTGCGACCGAGCCCCAATCACCGCCATACCAGTCATAGATGCTCGAGGCGACCACCCGGCCCGGCTCCCCGCCGAACCCGCGCGGATGGTTGACATAGGCGCGCGCCGCCGCCTCCAGCATCGGCTCGAGCCGCGCGCCGGTATAGGCCTCGCGCGCGAGGTTGGGGCAGCCGTACGAGGCGCAATTGACCGCGTAGTGGATCCGCACGTCCTTCCACGTTGCCCGCAGGATATCGTGTTCGATATTGTCGAGCGTCAGGTCGCGTCCCGCCACCGTCACCGCCTTGTCGCGCCACGGTCCGGCGCCGAGCACCCCGATGTCGCGGATCGACTTGAGCGGCAGGTTGGCGATGATCACCGCCACGGTCGCGGCGTTGTACAAATTGACCCAGTAGGCGAATTGTTCGTCGGGGCCGAACCCCTCGATCGTGACCGCCTGCATCGCGGCAAGGTAGGCGGCGAGTTTGTCCGCGGCCTCGGCCTTGAGGCGGTCATAGGCGACGAGGTTCACGCCGTCCGGGCCCTCGGAGACGTATTCGCCGAGCAGGCTGTTCCAGGCGCCGTGATCGATCACCTTGGCCGATGCGGCGTCGGCCTTGAAGCTCTCGCCCTCCAGCCCGCCGCCTCCGCAGGCGGCAAGCAGCGCAGTGGCGGGAACCGCAGCCAGCAGGCGGCGGCGCGAGAGGGTGGGGGTGGGCAGGATCATGATGGGCTCCCGGAGGTGGCGGCGGCAAGGATTGCGGGGGATCGCGGCGGCGCGGTGCGCGCGCGCGGGGCACTGCTGCGGTCGAAGTCGCCGAAGGCTTCGCGGGCGATGACGTAGAGGATCTTCCAGCCCGCCAAAATCACGCCGCGCACCGTGCCCGAGATCTTCGACTGCCCGACGCGCTTGCGATAGCGCACCGGGCGCTCGGCAATGCGCAGGCCGAGCCTTGCGGCGCGCACCTGCATCTCGATCGTCCAGCCGAAATCGCGGTCGGCCATCGCGAGCCGGTCGAGCGCATCGCGGCGGATCGCGCGGAACGGCCCGAGGTCGGTGTAGCGCACCCCCCAGATCACCCGCACCAGCGCCGGGGCGAGCCAGTTGCCGAAGCGCTGCGGCGCCGTCATCGCGCCCGGCTCGATCACCCCGGTGGTGCGCGATCCGATCACCAGATCGGCGCTCCCTGCGATGATCGGGGCAAGCAGCGCGGCGGCATCCTCGGGCACGTCCGAAAGGTCAGCGTCCATGAACAGCACGACGTCTGCGGCCGGATCGAGCGCTGCGAGCGCGGCGAGGCAGGCGGCGCCATAGCCGCGCTCGGGCGCGGGCACCACGCGCGCGCCCGCGGCGGCGGCCACGGCTGCGGTCGCATCGCTCGATGCGTTGTCGGCGACGATGATCGCGGCGAGCCCCGGCGGCGCGGCGGCGCGGATGCCGCGCACCGTCGCGCCGACCGAGGCTTCCTCGTTATAGGCCGGGATCACCACGGCGACCTGCGGCGCCGCGAGCGGCGTCGGCGCGGCGGCGGCACGCTTGCCTTGCTGGCGGTGCCGCCACAGATCGAAGCCGAGCGCGCCCGCGATCACCCCCCACTCGATGAGCTGCGCCAGCGGGTGCACGGCAAAGCTGTCGAGTTCGTAGAGCTCAAGGTTGAGCCCGGTCAGGTAGGACAGCGGCAGGGCCGCGCTCGCCGAGTAGGGCCAGATCTCGCGCCGATCGAGCGCGAAGGGCAGAAGCCACAGCAGATACCAGGCATTGACCGCCGGGGCGAACAGCAGGATGGCCGCGAAGATCGCCGCCAGCGGCACGCTGTCCGCATCGCGCACGCCGGCGTGGAGGCGCAACACCAGCAGCCCTGCCAGCAGCAGCGCCGTCAGTCGGCCGATCCCCGGCCCCAGAAGCCACAGCAGTGGCTCGAAGGCGAGCGGGTTGAAGTACCAGTCGGTCGCGAAGGTGGCGGTGGTCTCGAAGCCGATACCCTGCCCCTGCAGAGCGAAAGGCAGATAGAGCGCGCCGAGCACAGCCACCGCGGTCGCCAGCGCACGCGGCCTCAGGCGCAGCAGCAGCGGCCAGGCGGCAAGCGCGACGATCTTGATCCCTGCCGCAAGCCCGAGGAACGCGCCCGCCGCAATCGGGCGCCGCCGCCCAGCGACCAGCCCCGCGAACAGCGCCAGCGCCATCAGGATGTCGGGGTGGAGGTGGAGCGTGCTCTCCGCAACCACCAGCGGGTTCCAGGCGAACAGCGCCGCGCGGCCCGGATCGTGGCGGCGCAGCACCAGCGCGGTCAGGCCCAGCGTGGCTGCGGCAAAGGCGAGGCGCAGCCCCAGCGGATCGGTCCCGGCGAGGGCGGCGATCGCGGCGAACACGGCTTGCAGCGCGGGTCCGTAGATCGTCGGCAGTTCGGGGTAATTGATCCATTCGAGCACCGCCTGCCATTCGGGCGGGATGGCGGGATCGTCGATGAACTGCGCGGGCGGCACGCCATAAGGCGTGGCTGCTTCCAGCACCCGCCAGCCGTCCCACAGGAAGCGGTAGTAATCGTCCTCGAACACGGTGTGCCCGAACAGGGCGAGCATGTGGGCGGCGGCCGCCACCAGCAGCACCGTGCGCGCCGTCAGAGCGACCGGCCGCCAGAGCAGGAGGCTGACCAGCGCGCCACCGACCGCGAGCGCGCCCGCATAGCCGATGATCGGCGGTGCCACCTGCCGCGAGAGCAAGACCAACGTGCCGACCGTGCCGAGACACGCAGCGGCCGCCGCCATCGCCCGCAGGTCGGAGGCGCGCCCGCGGTGCTCCCCGGGCGATCCCGGCGCGGCGAGGGCAAGCCGGGCGCTAACCGTCACACCCCATATCGCTGCTTCAGGAAGAAGAGCACGGCCTCACGGTCCTTCTTGGTCAACTCGAAGCTGCCGCTGCGCACCGCCTGCGCGACCGCGCCGGCGTTCTGGCGGGTGATGCCGTCCTTGTATTCGCAAGCCGTGCAGGTGATGCGCTTCTTGACCTGCGAACGGCCGCGCTGTTCGAGCCGCTGCTGCTCGTCGAGGACGGAATCGAAGCGGTTGAACCCGCCGACGGCAGCGCCGCCACCGCCCGAGCCCGAACCCGACGCCAGTGCCGGCGTCGCCACCGCTGCAGTTGCCGCAAGTACCACAGAAACAATCATGCGCTTCATAGCCCTATTCCTTTCGATCAAGCCACCGGATCTCCGGTTCCTGAAGGCGGTTCGCGCTTGGATCGCCCTTCGTTACAGCTTGGCGAGGCCGCAGTGCTTTCGCAGGATCACCGGGTCGGTTCGGCCCCTGCCCGCGGGTCGCGCATGAAGGGGCGCAGCAGATAGTCGCGCCAGCCCGACAGCGGGCGGTATCCCTCGATCCCGGTCGCCGGGAAGGTCTCGTCCCCGGGCATGTGCTGCGTGCCGAACAGGCGGTCGTAGAAGCTGAAGAACGAACAGTAATTGCGGCCCCAGTGCTCTACCGCGCGCGCGTGGTGGTGGTGGTGGTAGACGTTGTCGGCGAGCACTTGCCGCAGCCACGGCGGGAAGGAGAGCCCGGGGCTGTCGCTGTGCATGTAGTAGTTCGACACGAGGTAGAAGCTCGTCACCAGCGTCACGTGCGGCTGGGGCTGGTCGATCAGCAGGGCGATCGGCACGGTGATGACCGCGAAATAGAGCGCATCCTGCGCCCAGTGCGAATAGCTGCGCGCCGCATTGAGCCCTTCGATCTGGTGGTGGATCGCATGCAGCCGCCACAGCAGCGGCACGCCGTGCAGCGCGCGGTGCAGCCAGTATTCGAAGAACCCGATGCCGATCATGTAGGCGAAGGGCAGCACCACCAGCGCCGGGCCGAGTTCCTCGGCGCGCAGCAGCGGCGCGAATCCCAGCCACCCCAATGCCATAAACGCGCCCGTCTGGATCAGGATCGCGATCACCAGCGCGGTCGCGGTGTAGAGCAGGCCTGCGCCATAGCGCGGCAGGAAGCGGGAAAAGCGCAGCACTTTCCATTCGGCCGCGGCGAACAGGCCCATCAGCGCGGCCATTGTGAGCAAGCCGCCAGCCAGCGCCGCGACCAGTTGCACCGCGGCCGCAGGCACATCGCGGTCGAGCAGCATCCACCCGATCTCGGCCTGCAGCCAGCCGATCTGCCGCAGCAGCAGCTCGGCAAGGACGATCACGGCGCCGAATCCCGCAACGAAGCCCGTCAGGCGCCGCGCGTTCCAGTGCCGGCGCGGCGCAGGATTGCTCACCACCATGAACCCGCTCCCTCCATGACCTGCGCCGCACGGGTAGATGCGAGCGCGTTCATCGGCATGAGACCGGGTTTCGTCCGCGCGCAGCCAATCGTTACCCTTGATGATCGTCGGACGATTTCGAGGAATCCGCCGGGTCTGCAGGGGAGAGCCCGCGTGCGCGGCGCCTGCGGTCAGCGCAGCGACGCCTTGGAATCGGCGAGCATCGCGTTGAGATAGCCCAGCGTCTGACGCGCCCGCTCGAGCGACTGGCGGGTCAGGGTTTCCGAATTCGTGCCGCGCACCGAGCGTGCCAGGGTATCGAGATAGGTGCGGTAGGTCTTGGCCGCCTCGGCGTTCTGCTGCCTCAGGCGGTAGCTCGCCTGCTCTGCGGCCGAGGCCTCGCGACCGGGCCGCTGGCGGTCACCGAGGCGGATGATGGCGCGGATTGCATCGCGGGCTTCGTCCATGGCGGTGCGATATTGCCGGAGCGTCGCGTTGGTGACGGGGCTGTCAGCCAGGGGCGGCGGGGGCGGGGCGACGACGCTCTCGGCAATGGCGGCGGCAGCCGGCCCTGCGGCAGGGGTCGCCGCAGGCAGCGCGGCTGTGTTGCTCTGGGCGGCTGCGACCGGCCTGATCCGTGCCGCTTCCGCACTGCTTGCGGGCCGGGTTGGCGCAGCGATCCTGTTCTGCTGCGCCTCGACGGGCGCGATTGCATCGGCGGCGAGGCCTGCGGCGGTCTCGGTCGCCGCAGACGTTGCCGCCGGGGAGGGGGATGCAGGCGGGTTGTCGCGGGAGGCACGTGCCTTCTGCATCGCGGGCGCTGGCGGCGCGGCAGTGTCGCCCGCTGCATACCACGCGCCGCCGCCGAGCAGCGCGAGTGCTGCGGCAAGGCCGACGTGGAGCATCATGCCGGTCCGCGCCCGAGCCGCCGGGTTGCGGCCGGCAAGCGCCGCTGCAGGGTCGGCCCCCGACGGGGCAAACCAGGGCAGGGCGTCCAGCGAAGACAGGCCCTCGCCAGCGAGCGCCGCGGGCCTCTCGCTGCGCCGTGCCGCGCCGATCGGCAGCGCACCGCCGTGCAATCGCGCGCGCAGCGTGTTTGCAGCTTTCACCGGATCCAGATCCGGCGCGGGATCGGCAAGGCAGGGGGACATTGATCGATCATCCATTCACGGCAGTTGCGTTCCTGCCTGTCTGAACGGATCGGCGGGCCCGCAAATTCCCGCGCCGCGCAATTTCTTTCGGCCTTGCGGCTTCACCCGAAGCCTCAGGCCGCCGCAGCGATTGCCGGCGCGGTATCGGTCCAGCGCAGGCCCGGCAGATAGCGCGCGGCGACCTTGCCGCCCTCGAGCGCGAAGAGATGCAGCCAGCCATTGTCGAACAGCGTGCGCACATCGGGATGCTTCTCGAGGATCTTGAGCATTTCCTCGCGCGGGGCCTCGATCATGACGCTGAGGCGCAGCGGTTCGTGCTGGAGCTTTTCGCCATCATGCACTCCCTGCCAGGGCAGCCCGGCGCGCAAGCGGCCGCCATTGCCCTCGATCACCCCGAACCCGCCGACGACATTGTGGATCAGCTTGTTGCCGCCGCCGAACAGCTCGGGCGCCACGGACGAGCCGTAATATTGGAGGCTGATCCAGCTCGCCACCACCACCGGGGCGGTGAGGATCAGCTCGAGCGTGGAGAAGCCCTCATCCGCCTCCCAGTCGTAGGAGTGCAGGAAAGCACGCCCGCCGAGGTCGCGGCCTGCCGTTGCATCGCGCGGCGCGGCGATGAAGGCGGCGCAGCCGGCAAGGCCCCATTCGGGGCGGATCTCGGCCCAGTTCCGGGCGCGAGCGGGGATGCTGTCGCCGCTCGCTCCGGGGATGCGCAGCGCACGCTCGGCGCGGGCGACCTTCGCGGCCTGCGCCAGCCACCTGCGGACCTTCGCCAGATCACCGGAGCGAGAGGCGGGGAGGCTGTCGTCATAGATGGTGATGGCATCGGTGGTGGTGTCGTGGAGCCCTGCGACGAACAGCGTGTCCTCGGGCACCGCAACGCCCCGCGAGGCGAGCCCCGCGCGGGTTTCGGGATCGTTCAGGAGGATCGCCAGCAGCCGCGCCGAGACCTCGCCGGTGTAGCCCCCGCAGGCGCCGCAGTGATAGGCGCTCTCGTGCGGGTTGTTGGTCACATTGCCCCCATGGCCGAGCAGCAGCACCAGTTCGCCGTGGCCCTTCGTGAGGCTCATCGCCTTGAGCACCGCCGCGCCGGTGTCGGCCTTGGCCTCGGCGCTCATGCCGCCGATCACTTGCGGCGCGGGGTCAGCCTTTGGCTTGGGCGTGAAGCCGAGTGCCGACTTCACCAGCTTGACCGCATAGACCGGCCCCATCGCCTCGACGAAGGCGAAGGAGGAGACCGCAGCCTGCCGGAATCGGCCCCAGGCGCGCGCGGTGCGGGCGGCGATGCGGCTCGCCTGATCGCGGGCCGGATCGCCAGCGCTGGTGGTGTGGACGGCCGGGCTGAGCAGCACCGGCAGCCGCGCTTCGAGGATGTCCGAGCCGTGGGCATGGTGCGCCAGCGGCAGGCCGAAGAACCCGGCAAAGCCGAGGGTGGCAATCGAGGGGTCGATTCCTTCCAGCGCGCGGCGGAACACCTCCGAGCGCACGTCGATGCAGAAGGCAGCCTGGAGGAAGGGGCGCTCCGCCGAGGCCGGAGCTGCGACCCCAAGGTCTTTGGCCAGCGCCGCGGCAAGGCGGCGCTGGTGGCCGCGGTCGGCGGCGTCCTGCAGGATCGCGAGCGCAACGTCCTGCGCCGACGGAGCCGGAGGAACGGCGTGGGCGGCGACGGTTGCGGCCCATTGGTCGGCGATCGCAGGCGTGCGCACCAGCAGCGCCTCGTCCCAGATCAGGCGGATCGCGAGGAGGTCGACTAGCGTGCGATCGGTGCCGCCTTCGAGCTCGGCCTGCCACAGCAGCCAGCGCGCATGCTGCGCCCAGCCGCCGAGGCTCATCGCCAGGCGGTGGAAAGCGGTGGGTGCGCTCGGCCCGGTCAGGCCGAGGGTTTCGGCGGCAGAGAGGATTGCGCGCTCGGTCGTGTCGGGGGCGCAGGCAACATGGGCGCAGAAGCCGGCGAGGCCAGCGATCTCGGGGGTGAGGTCATGCATCGCCCAGCCGCGCCAGGCGGTGAAGGCCTCGGCGCCCGGAGCGGGGCTCCACAGCGCTTGCCCTCGGTCGAAGTGACCCGCCGCCCACAACCCGATGCACTTGTCGATGAGGGCAGGCCAATCGATACCGGTCGCCTGTGCCGCAAGGTCGGCGACGGTCGGCAGCGCGCGCGGGGGCTGGGCGGCGCCGATCCGCGCAGCGGCATGGCGCAGCATCGCGGTATCCGCGGGCTTGAGCGGCGAGGCGCTCGCAGCGAGCGCGTCAGCCAGGTCACCCTCGGTGATCGCGCCACTTATGATCGCCTCGCAGTAATTCGCACCGGTCCGCGTCGCCCGCACCCCCGCGACCCGCGCCAGCCGCGCGGTGGCGGTGGCGAGGTCCTCGTGGGTCTGGCCGAGGAAGGGGTTGACCGCCACGGTCGCATCGAGCGGGAAGGCGGGCGGGATCATGCGGGCCGCCGCTTCGGCGGCTTCGAGCACCTCGGAGAAACGGGCCGGGGCGATGTCGGCGTGGTTCATCAGCATGGCGTTGTCTCCGTTGGTGGGTTCGTCAGCGGGTCATCGTGGTGCGGAAGCCGCCGATGGCGCGGTCGAGCAGGGCGTTCATGTAGAGGCCGTTGGCGAGGTGTACCCTGAGCCCGGCGGTGGCCGGGTGGTGCGCCCACAGCGGGAACAGCGCCTGCGCGAAGGCGACCAGGCCGAAGCTCGCGACCGCGATCACCAGTAGCGCCCATTCCAGATCGGTCGGCATCGGGGCGGCGGGCAGCAGCGGGCCCCAGATGCCTTGCGCGGCGGTCTGGAAGCTGAAGTAGCCGATGGCGGCGGCCAGCGCGGCGGCGGCGGTGCGCTTGGTGAGCGCGACCGGCGCGGCGTCGGCAAGGCCCTGTGCGACGAGGTAGGCCACCCCGAAGATCAGGATCGCCCCGAGCGCGAGGGCCTGCGGGGTCTTGGGGCCGAAGGCAGCGGTGAAGGTCGCGGCGATCGCGGCGAAGATCGCCAGCGCCAGCGCGAAGCTCTTGAGCACCGCGGCGACGCTCGGCACCGCCACCGGTCCGGGGCGGCGGATGTTCGCCACCTCGGTGACCGCCCCGCCCGAGGAGAGGAAGGCGTGGGCCTTGTAGAGGGAGTGGGCGATGATGTGCAGCAGCGCCAGCGTCCACAGGCCGAGGCCGCACTGGAGCAACATGAAGCCCATCTGCGAGACGGTCGACCAAGCGAGCGCGGTCTTGATCGCGCTCTGGGTGAGCATCACCGCCGCCCCGAACAGTGCGGTGAAGCCGCCGATCATCACCAGCGCGGCCATCGCCCCGGTGCTCTGCTGCACGAGGCCTGCGGCGGTGATCAGCAGCACGCCGCCCGAGTTGATGATCCCGGCGTGGAGCAGCGCGGAGACCGGGGTAGGGGCCTCCATCACCTCGGTCAGCCAACCGTGGAGCGGGAAGGCGGCGGTCTTCAATGCTGCGGCGGCGACCAGCGCGGCGATGCCGAGCGTTCCGGCAAGGCCGAGGCCGGTGGCTTGGGCGGCGGCGGGGAGCGCGGCGAGGTCGAGCGTGCCGAAGCGGCTGAGCAGCAGCCCTGCGGCCAAGGCGAGCAGCACGTCGCCGCCGTGCCAGACATAGGCGAACTTGGTCGCCGCGCGCTGCGCCTCCGGGCGGTCGGGGTAGAACAGCAGCAGCTTGCGCAGGGCAAGACCGACCGCGAGCGTGGCGATGATCATGGTCGGCAGCGTGCCCGCCTGGACGAACACCAGCACCGCGGCGAGCGCGGTCAGCATCAACCCGTGGAACGCCCCCTCGCGCGCCTCGCCGTCGAGATAGGTGCGGCTGTATCGCATCACGATCCAGCCGATGAAGCCGACCAGCGCGGCAAGGCTCGCCACCACCAGATCGGCGCGCAGGCCGAGAGTGAGTGGTGCCTCGAACAGCGCTGCGTGCGCCGGGGCGCCGAACGCGGCGCGGGCGAGTCCCGCCAGCGTGAGGGCGAAGGTGGCCAGGGCAGCAAGCTCGGCGAATAGCGGCAGGCGCCCGGGGCGCTTGCCCGGGCGCAGCAGCGCCAGCACGAGGGCCGGCACGAGCGCCAGCGGGGCGATCATGGTCTCGGTGATGGCATCGGGCATCTGGCGAACACTCCGTCGGCGGGCAGGTCTGCGGTTGCCGAGCGGATAGGGGCTGGACGGACTTAAGAAAAATTCATATTTTGTGGCCAATCGTTCCATAGGAAAGAACGCTCAGCCGGGATCGAGCCCCATGGCCACCCTCAATCTTCACCACCTGCGCCTGTTCCGCGCCGTCGCGCGCGAGGGCACGCTGACCGCCGCGGCGAAGGCGCTCAACATCTCGCAAAGCGCGGTCTCGACCCAGATCAAGGCGCTCGAAACCGACCTCGGCCACGACCTGTTCGAACGGCGCGGGCGCAATCTGGTGCTGACCGAGGCGGGGCGGATCGCGCTCGATTATGCCGAGCAGATTTTTCGGGCTTCCGAACAGCTCACCGCGACCTTCCGCGCGGTCGGCGGGCAGCGCAAGGTGCTGCGGATCGGCGCGCTGGCGACGCTGTCGCGCAACTTCCAGATGGGATTCCTCGCCCCGCTGCTGGGGCGCGACGATGTGGAAGTCGTGCTGCGCTCAGGCACGCAGGCCTCGCTGCTGCGCTCGCTGGAAGCGCTCCGGATCGACGTGCTGCTCACCAACCAGGTGCCTGCCCGTGATGCCGCGAGCCCCTACCTCGTGCGGCGCCTTGCCGAACAGCCGGTCAGCCTCGTCGGCAGCCGCGCGCGGCTGGCGCTCGCCGCGCAGGGACTACCGGTGCTGCTCTCGCGCGCGCCGCTGATCCTGCCGACCCCGGAGACCGCCTTGCGCGCCGGGTTCGACGCGCTGGTCGAGAGCCTCGGCATCGTCCCGCGCATTACCGCCGAGGCCGACGACATGGCGATGCTGCGCCTGCTCGCGCGCTCGGACGCAGGGGTGGCGGTGATCCCGCCGATCGTGGTGCGCGACGAGCTGGCCAATGGCACGCTCTATGAGCTCGCCCAGCTCCCCGGCCTCACCGAGGAATTCCACGCCGTCACCACCCCGCGCACCTTCCCCAATCCGCTGCTGCGCGAGGTGCTGGACGAGGCGCTGCCGGTCAGCGGCTAGGGCGCGCTCACCAGCCCCGGCTCTCCAGCATCGGCACCATGAAGCGGTTGAGCCCGGCCGCGAGCACCGCCAGCGCGGCCCGGCGCGGGGCCGACAGGTGCCGACCATCGACCGCCATGTATTCGATGATCCCGCGCGCGCCGCGGTTGCGCTTGAACTGGGAAGCGCCCGCCGATCCGTGGAACCTGAGGCCCCGCTCCAGCGCGAGCGCGGTCGCGCAATAGCTGGCAATCCGGTACAGCGCCTCCTCCTGCGGCCTGGCGGTATCATAGCCCATCAGCGGCACGGTTCCGACCCCGCCCGCGCAGCGCAGCGCGGCAAAGGCCATCACCTCGCCCGCCGGATTGCGCAGCAGCGAATAGGCGAGCAGGCCGGTTTCGGCGCTCATCGTGACGAAGGCGGGGGTGAAGCGCGGATTGATCGCCGAATAGCGCGCGACATAAAGCTGGTGGTAGAGTTCGGCGATCCGCGCGGCATCGGATGGGGCGATCCGCTCGGGGCGCTCCAGGGTCAGCCCCGATCGCCGCAGCATCCGGGCGTCGGCCTTGGTGTGGCTGCGCACGCGCCAGTCGCGCTCCAGATCATCGGTCACCCACACCTGCCGGGCGGGCAGCAGCGTCCAGCCATCGGCGCGCACCGCGTCCAGCAGGGCCGGACAGGTCCAGGCGTCCACCGAGCGGATCGCGATGAAGTGATCGGGATAGCGCGCCGCCAGAAGGCGGCGCATCTGCGCCAGCCCCTCGCCCTGCCAGTCGCCGTGGAGGCTGGTCGACAGCAGCCAGTTGTCGAGATGCACCGCGCGGCTGAGGCGGCTGGCGCGCATGAGCCCGGCGATCAGCCCCAGCACGCCCTCGGCCACGTAACGCACACCGCCGAGGCCCATCAGCCCGATTTCGTCGCGCGGGTAGAGCACGTAGGTGCTGTGCGGGCTCGAGACATAGCTGCGCCCGCGGCTGCCGTCGTCGATCGTCACCGGCAGCCGCGCAGCGCCCTGCCGCAGCAGCATGACCTCGCAGGCGGCATTGGCGATCAGCGCGGGCGTGCCCTGCGCGCGGAAAGCCGCCACATGGCGCGCCGCGGGCGAGCCGTCGGCCGCCAGCGCGGCGGAATCGCTCAGCAATTCGGCAGTCACGTGCAAGGATGCTCCACCCGTGCGGGCGGCAGGAGACCGCCCGGCGGCTTGCGCAGTGGCGCGTGATCGTGACGTGATCTTGACACTGCGGGGCCGTGAACCGTGCGGACAACATCGGCGAGGCCTTGCAGGCGGCCGAGCGGCGGCGTAATGCCGCGCGCCCCTCACGATTTGGGCACGCAAGAGAGATCCATGCAGGAATCGCAACAGACCCCCGCGCTCACCGCCGAACTGACCGGGCGCCCCGTCATCTCCGCCACCGGCCTGTTCACGCCGCCCGAGAGCATCACCAACGAAGAGCTGGTCGCCAGCTTCAACGCCTTCGTTGACCGCCACAACGCCGCCAATCCGGACGCCGAGCCGCTGGCCCATTCCTCGGTCGAGTTCATCGAGAAGGCGAGCGGGATCAAGGCGCGCCACGTGATGAGCAAGGCGCCGATCCTCGATCCCGAGATCATGTGCCCGCGCCTGCCCGAGCGCGCGAACGACGAGATTTCGGTGATGGCCGAAATCGGCGTCGCTGCCGCACGGCAGGCGCTGGAGCGGGCCGGGCGGCGGCCCGAGGATGTCGACGCGGTGCTGTGCGCCGCCTCCAACATGCAGCGCGCCTACCCGGCGATGGCGATCGAGATCCAGCAGGCGCTCGGGATCGAGGGCTTCGGTTTCGACATGAACGTCGCCTGCTCCTCGGCGACCTTCGGCATCCAGACCGCGGCCGATTATGTGCGATCGGGCAATGCCCGCAGCGTGCTGGTGGTCAGCCCCGAGATCACCTCGGGCCACTTGAACTGGCGCGACCGCGACAGCCACTTCATCTTCGGCGACGTGGCGACCGCGGTGCTGGTGGAGGACGCCGCGATTGCGCCCGCGCAGCACTGGGAGATCCTCGGTACGAAGCTGAAGACGGTGTTCTCGAACAACATCCGCAACAATTTCGGCTTCCTCAACCGCGCCGCGCCCGAGGGGGAAGGCATGCCCGACAAGCTGTTCGTCCAGGAAGGGCGCAAGGTTTTCAAGGAAGTGGTGCCGATGGTCGCGCAGATGATCATCGACGAGGCGGCGCGGCTCGGCATCGATCCGGCGGGCTTGCGGCGGCTGTGGCTGCATCAGGCCAACGCGGGGATGAACCGGTTGATCGCGCAGCGCGTGCTCGGCCACGAGGCCTCGGACGACGAGAGCCCGACCGTGCTCGACACCTACGGCAACACCTCGAGCGCCGGCTCGATCATCGCCTTTCATCAGCATAATGAGGAACTTGATCCGGGCGACACCGGGCTGATCTGCTCGTTCGGCGCGGGCTACTCGGCGGGCACGGTGTTCGTGCGCAAGGTGGGCTGAGCGGGCGACTTGCCTTGCGGGGGGCGCAAGCTCTCCCTAGAAGCGTGAGCCATGGCAGGCGAAATCCTCGACAACAAGGGCCGCGGCGAGGCGGGCTGGGACTGGCCCGCGATCCATCCCGAGGGACGCAAGTTCGGGCTGATCGCGGTCGCTGCGAGCCTGTTCTTCCTGCTCGTGCTCGGCTGGGAGATCATCGGCTGGCCGCTTTTCGTGCTCTCGGCCGGCATTTTCGCCTTCTTCCGCGATCCCGAGCGCGTGGTGCCGCAGGCCGACAACGTGATCCTCTCGCCCGCCGACGGGATCGTCAGCCTCATCCGGGAGGTCGAACCCCCGCTCGAACTCCAGATCGACGACGGTTCGGGCCATCCGGGCCTGCCCGCGGGCCCGGTCACGCGGGTCTCGATCTTCATGAGCGTCTTCGATGTCCACATCAACCGCACGCCGGTGGGCGGCACGGTGCGCCGGGTGGTCTACATCCCCGGCCGCTTTGTCAGTGCCGAACTCGACAAGGCGAGCGAGGAGAACGAGCGCCAGCACCTGCTGATCGAGCGCTCCGATGGCTTGCGCGTCGGCTTCACCCAGATCGCGGGGCTGGTGGCGCGGCGGATCGTGCCCTTCGTCAAGCCCGGCGACATCCTCGCCAAGGGGCAGCGGGTGGGGCTGATCCGGTTCGGCAGCCGGGTCGACGTCTATCTTCCGGCCGGAACCGACCCCAGGGTCATGATCGGGCAGAGCGTGATCGCGGGCGAGACGGTGCTCGCCGAGATCGGCCAGCGTGGTCTCATCGAGGGAATCTCGCAATGAACCTGCCCCCGCCGCGCAAGAAGGGCCCGGGGCGCAAGCTGCCGGGCGCGCGCTACCTGCCGGCGCGGCTCGGCCCCAAGGCGGCCGAGGACGAGGATGCGCGCGCCGCGGGTGACGGCAGCGGGCTGACCCTGCGGGCGATGCTCCCCAATGCGGTGACCGCGGCGGCGCTGTGTTCGGGGCTGACCGGGATTCGCTTCGCGATCGACGGGCAGTGGGCTTTCGCGATCGGGCTGGTGGTGCTGGCGGGCGTGCTCGACGGGATCGACGGGCGTATCGCGCGGCTGCTCAACGCCCAGTCGCGCTTCGGGGCCGAGCTCGATTCGCTTGCCGATTCGCTGTCCTTCGGGGTCGCGCCCGCGCTGATCCTGTTCCTCTGGTCGCTACAGGGATGGGAGCGGTTCGGCTGGTTCGCCGCGCTCGCCTTCGCGATCTGCTGCGCGCTCAGGCTGGCGCGGTTCAACGCCCGCATCGATGTCGACGACCAGCCGCACAAGTCGGCCGGGTTCCTGACCGGGGTGCCCGCGCCGGTCGGGGCGGGGCTTGCCTTCACGCCCTTCTACCTGTGGTTCGAAACGGGCTACGCCGCCTTCCGCGAGCCGGTGTTCATGACCGCCTGGCTGACGCTGATCGCCGGGCTGATGATCTCGAACATGCCGACGCTGAGCTGGGCCTCGCTGCGGCCGCGCCGTGCAATCCGCCTGCCGCTGATTGCCTTCACCGGCCTCGCTTTTGCCGCGCTGCTGCTCGAGCCGTGGTGGACGCTGGCAGCGATCAGCATCGTCTATCTAGCGCTGATGCCTTATGGTCTCGTCAGATACGCCCGGATCAGGCGGCGAAAGCAGGCTGCGCAAGCCGAGCTCCACCCGGCTGCGCCGCCCGCCGCATAGCGACCGCGCGGTGCGGGGGCGCCGCCACCCGCGGGCGCAGCGCCATCTCGATCGCTGCGGCCTGGAGCGCGAACCCGGCACGCATCACCTCACCCTCCCGCATCAGCCGCGCATAGGCGGCGCGCGCTTCGAGGAGACAGTGCGCGACCGTCGCAAGCGCGATCAGACCGGAGAGGGTGAACAGGACGGCGATGGCGAGAGATAGCATGCGGGTTTACCCCTATGTCCGATAGTTCCACGTTTGTTCTGTCGCTTTGTTCTCCAACTGTTCCGCCGAGTCAAGCGCAATCGTGACCAATGTGGTGAGGAATTTTCCGTAAGGAGCGATCGAGGACTGGATTTCCTGCGTTCACCCCGCTAATGGCGCGCTCGCTCCGGCAAGGGCGTTCGGCCCGAAACCGAGGCAAATTCACATGGAAGGCGCTCATACCGGTGCCGTTTGCGGGACGCTCCGCACACGCGGTTCCAGCCTTCCAGAGGAACAACCGGAAAGGAAATACCTATGGCGGCTCCCGTCGTCACCATGCAAGCATTGATCGAGGCCGGCGCTCACTTCGGCCACCAGACCCACCGCTGGAACCCGCGCATGAAGCCGTACATCTTCGGCGCGCGCAACGGGGTTCACATCATCGACCTGTCGCAGACCGTGCCGCTGTTCGCGCGCGCGCTCGACTTCGTCGAATCGACCGTGCGTTCGGGCGGCAAGGTGCTGTTCGTCGGCACCAAGCGCCAGGCGCAGGAGCCGATCGCCGAGGCCGCGCGCATGTCGGGCCAGCACTTCGTCAACCACCGCTGGCTTGGCGGGATGCTCACCAACTGGAAGACCATCTCGGGCTCGATTCGCCGCTTGAAGAGCCTCGAGGAAATGCTCTCGGGCGACACCTCGGGCTTCACCAAGAAGGAAGTCCTCCAGCTTACCCGTGAGCGCGAGAAGCTGGAGCTGTCGCTCGGCGGCATCCGCGACATGGGCGGCATTCCGGACGTGATGTTCGTGATCGACGCCAACAAGGAAGACCTCGCGATCAAGGAAGCCGGCGTGCTCGGCATCCCGGTGATCGCGATCCTCGACACCAACGTCGATCCGAGCGGCATCGCCTTCCCGGTTCCGGGCAATGACGATGCGAGCCGCGCCGTGCGCCTCTACTGCCAGGCGATCGGCGAAGCCGCGCTTGCCGGCAAGGGCAAGTTCCAGGCCGACGTGTCGAGCGATTTCGGCGCGATGGCCGAGCCTCCGGCGGAAGACGTCGTGGTCGAGGAACCGGCCGCGGAAGACGCCGAAGCCTGATCTTTTGCGCGGGGGCAGGCGCACAGCGTCAATCCCCCGTCACAATCCCCCTCTAGCGCGCCCGGCATTGCCTCCCTTCCGGACGGCAGGGCCGGGCGCCCGACAACACACATAAAGGAATTCTCCATGGCCGATATTTCCGTCGCCGACGTGAAGAAGCTGCGCGAGCGCACCGGCGCTGGCATGATGGATGCCAAGAAAGCGCTGACCGAAGCGGGCGGCGACATCGAGGCCGCGGTCGACGCGCTGCGCGCCAAGGGCCTCGCCACCGCCCAGAAGAAGTCGAGCCGCACCGCGGCCGAAGGTCTGGTCGGCGTGCTCGTCGCGGGCACCAAGGGCGTGGCGGTCGAGATCAACTCGGAAACCGATTTCGTCGCCAAGAACGACCAGTTCCAGAGCTTCGTGCGCAATGCCACCGCGGTCGCGCTCGAGGTCGGCACCAGCGACGTCGAAGCCCTCAAGGCGGCCGCCTATCCGGGCGGCGGCACCGTGGGTGACAAGCTGACCGAGAACGTCGCCACCATCGGCGAGAACCAGCAGATCCGCCGCATCAAGCAGGTCGCCGTGACGCAGGGTGCCGTGGTTCCCTACATCCACAACGCGGCCGCCGACGGCCTCGGCAAGATCGGCGTGCTCGTCGCGCTGGAATCGGACGCCGATGCCGACACGCTCAACGCTCTGGGCAAGGACATCGCCCAGCACGCTGCCGCGATGTTCCCGCAGGCGCTCGACGCTGACGGTCTCGACGCCGACGTGATCGAGCGCGAACGCAAGATCGCCGCCGAAAAGGCTGCCGAAAGCGGCAAGCCCGCCGACGTGCAGGCCAAGATGGTCGAAGGCGCGGTGAAGAAGTTCGCCAAGGAGAACGCGCTGCTCAGCCAGATCTTCGTCAAGGACGGCAAGGCGACCGTGGAAGAATACATCGCCAAGGCCGCCAAGGACGCGGGCAAGTCGATCAAGCTCGTCGACTACGTGCGCTTCCAGCTCGGCGAAGGCATCGAGAAGGAAGAAGTCGATTTCGCCGCGGAAGTGGCAGCGACGCTGAAGGGCTGATCCCTTCATTCCATCGCATCGTAAGCGGCCGTCGCAGCTCAGCGCTGAGGCGGCCGTTTTGCTTATTTACCCGTTGGTTGCCACTTAGCCTTATGTTCGTCCGGCATGGCGCCCGGGGCTTTCGATGGCCCCCCGCACGCACTACAGCCGGAGCCGAGCGGGATGAATGACGATATCTGGATCAAGGGCGTATCTGCCGAGGACGCGAGGCGCGTCCTGTCATTCAAGGATCTTTCTTGGTTTCTGTGCCACCATGGGTTCGAGCAGCGATGGAAGGTCTGCGTGCGCAATCTTGAGGCAGCAGGCGATCACGAGCTTGCTGCCGCGATCAAGGCTGGCGGCGAAGTTTACGACCGCTGGGAGGCGATCCGCACCTCGCGCGACGATGGCAGTCTCACGCATGAGGAAACCAACGCCTCTGTTGCAGAGATGCGCCCGATCAGCGCCCGTGTCTGGGCCATCATCAAGGGCTAGTTCCGGCGCGCAGCCTTAGCGCAGCGCCGGGCGGATTTCGATCAGCCATACCTCCGGGTGAGTGAACAGCCGCAGCGGCAGCAGGCTGGTGCCGAGCCCCGCACTCGTCACGAGCACCTTGCCGTGCTGGCGCACAACACCGCAGGCGTAGAGATCGCCGTAGTCCGACATCGTCGCGGGTGCGCCGCCCCAAGGCCAGGCGATCTGGCCGCAATGGGTGTGCCCGGCCAGAACCAGCGGCACTTGCACCGGCACGTTGGGGAAGATGTCGGGCGAGTGGCTCAGCACCACCGGCACGCCTGTGCGGCCCGCCATATCCGCCACCGTCGCGGGCAGATCGGCCTGGCCGGTGAAGTCATCGTCCACCCCGCCGATCACCAGCGGCCCGGCCGTGAGCGCTTCGTTTCGCAGCACCTTTATCTGCGGATAGCGCGCGAGCTCGGCCGCAAGCTTGTCCCATCCGAACCAGTGGTCGTGATTGCCCGGCACCACCACCACCCCCAGCGGCGCGGACAAGCGCCCAAGCGGAGCAATCACCTCGGCGGCGGTGTAGATGTGCGAGGCGGTGCGCTTCTCGCTGACGAGATCGCCCGCGATGGCCACGAGATCGGGCTTCAGCGCGTTGACCTGCGCCACGATCCGCGCGAGCCGTTCGGGCGGCATGTCGGGGCCGGCGACGTGGATGTCGGAGAGCAGCGCGATGGTTACAGGCCGTGATCCGGTGGGGAGGGCAGGGCTCTCGACCACCAGCCGCTGGGTCACCGGCGCGTGCATCGTGTCGTGCCACGCCTTGGCCCCGACCATCACGGCGAGGACCAGCGCCGCCACCAGCGCCCTGCGGATGATTGTCTTGGCCATTATCCCCGCTATCCTCTTGGCAGCACGGTGACACCCCGATAAAGGCCCCCGCTAGCCCACTCCCGCCAGAAAGTCTGCCTGTCCCATGAGCCTGCCCACCATCAAGCGCGTCCTCCTCAAGCTTTCGGGCGAGGTCTTGATGGGCAACCAGCAGTTCGGGATCGACCCCGAATTCGTCGCCGAGCTGGCGAAGGAAGTGAAGGCGGCCAAGGAAACCGGGCTCGAGATCTGTCTCGTGATCGGTGGGGGCAACATCTTCCGGGGCATGGCGGGCGCCGCCAAGGGCATGGACCGCGCGCAGGCCGACTACATGGGGATGCTCGCGACCGTAATGAACGCGCTCGCGATGCAGAACGCGCTCGAACAGCTCGGCGTCCAGACCCGCGTGCAATCGGCGATCGAGATGGACAAGGTGTGCGAGCCGGTGATCCGCCGCCGCGCCGAGCGCCATCTGGAAAAGGGCCGCGTGGTGATCTTCGCCGCGGGCGTGGGCGCGCCCTATTTCACCACCGACAGCGGCGCGGCGCTGCGCGCGGCGGAAATGAAGTGCGACGCGCTGCTCAAGGGCACCAGTGTCGACGGGGTCTATGACAGCGATCCCAAGCAGAACCCCTCGGCCACCCGTTTCGATACCGTCACTTACGACCGCGTGCTTGCAGACAATCTCAAGGTGATGGATGCCTCCGCGGTGGCGCTGTGCCGTGACAACAAGATCCCGATCGTGGTCTTCTCGATCCGCGAGAAGGGCAACCTTGCCCGCGTGCTGGCGGGCGAGGGTGTCCAGACCATTGTTCAAGACAGCTGAGAACGAAGGAACCAGCCATGCCGCAATTTGACAAGGCCGACGTCGAGCGCCGGATGAAGGGCGCGGTGGAGAGCCTGAAGAGCGATCTCCAGGGCCTGCGCACCGGCCGCGCCAACACCACCCTGCTCGATCCGGTGCAGGTCGAGGTCTACGGCTCGATGATGCCGCTTCAGCAGGTCGCGACCGTCTCGGCGCCCGAGCCGCGGATGCTCAGCGTGCAGGTGTGGGACAAGTCGAACCTCCACGCGGTGGAAAAGGCGATCGCCTATGCCAACCTGGGCCTCAACCCGATCATCGACGGCCAGACCCTGCGCCTGCCGATCCCGGATCTGACGCAGGAGCGCCGCAAGGAGCTCGCCAAGCTCGCGGGGCAATATGCCGAAAAGGCCAAGATCGCGATCCGCAACGTGCGCCGCGACGCGATGGAAAGCCTCAAGGCCGACGAGAAGAAGAAGGAAATCTCCGAGGACGATCGCAAGCGCTCCGAAGAGCAGGTGCAGAAGCTGACCGATCAATACGTCAAGGAGACTGACGAGGCGGCCGCCAAGAAGGAACAGGAAATCCTGACGCAGTAAGGCGTTACGGATGATGGGGAAGAGCTTGGACCAACCGCGCGCCAGACATGTCGCCATCATCATGGATGGCAATGGCCGCTGGGCCAAGAAGCGGGGCCTGCCGCGCGCGGTCGGCCACCAGCGCGGGGTCGAGGCGGTGCGGCGGCTGGTGCGTTCGCTCGAGGGCACCGGGCTCGAATGCCTGACGCTCTACGCCTTCTCGAGCGAGAACTGGAAGCGCTCGGAAGACGAGGTCGATGACCTCATGAACCTGATGCGGCGGTTCATCAAATCGGACCTGCCCGAGTTTGTCGCCAATAATGTGAAGCTGAAGATCATCGGCGACTGGCAGAGCCTCGCGCCCGATATCGTCGCGATGCTGGAAGATGCCCTTGCACAGACCGCGAACGGTCAGCAGACCCTCGCGGTCGCGCTCAATTACGGCGGCCAGCACGAGATCGCGCGCGCGGCGGCGAAGGCGGCAGCGGGCGGCGAGGTGACGATCGAGGCCATTGCCGCCCACCTCGACACCCACGATCTCCCCCCGCTCGACCTCCTGATCCGCACCAGCGGGGAAATCCGCCTGTCGAATTTCCTGCTGTGGCAGGCGGCCTATGCGGAAATGCTTTTCGTCGATACGCTGTGGCCCGATTTCGAGCCTGCGCACCTGACGCAGGCTCTCAATGACTTCGCGCGGAGGGAGCGGCGCTATGGCGGAAGGTGACACGGCCCGGGTGAGGGACACGCGCGCGGGCGTCACCGATTTGCCGGTGCGCCTTGCGAGCGCCATCGTGATGCTGGTGCTGGCGGGCGGCGCGCTGTGGCTCGGCGGGTGGTTCTGGACGGTCTTCGTGGCGCTGCTTGCGGGCGGCGTGATCTGGGAATGGAACAAGCTGATCGAGCGTTTCGGCCTTTCGGGGCTCGCCGAGACGCTGTGGTTCTTTGCCGGCGTGATCTATGTCGGCGGCGCGGCCTATGCGATGATGGCGGTGGTCAACGGGCGGCAGGTGCTCCCGCTTGATCCCGAACTTTATGGCTATAGGCCATTCGGCGTGCTTATGGGGTTCCTGCTGCCGGTGATCGCGGTCGATGTCGGGGCCTATTTCGCCGGACGGGCGATCGGCGGGCCGAAGATCGCGCCGAAAATCAGCCCGGCCAAGACCTGGGCCGGGCTCGCGGGCGGAGCGCTGTTTGCGGCGCTTGTCGGCATGGCGGCAGAAATGGCCGACATCGGGCCGGGCGCGCTGATCCCCGGCGCCCCGGTGATCGCGCTGGCGGGCGCCGTGCTGGGCGGTGTCTTCATCGCGGTGCTCGCGCAGGCGGGCGACTTCTTCGAGAGCTGGATGAAGCGGCGCGCGGGCGTCAAGGATTCAGGGCAGTTGATACCCGGCCACGGCGGGCTGTTCGACCGGCTCGACGGGTTCATCGCGGTGTTCTTCACGCTGTTCGTGATCGAGCAGGCGCGCCTCCTGTGGCTGATGTTGGCAGCATGAAGCGCACGCTCACTCTCCTCGGCGCGACCGGATCGATCGGCGCCTCGACTCTCGATCTGGTGCGGCGCAACCCCGAGGCGTGGCAGGTGGAGGCGCTGACCGCGCATTGCAGCGCGGCCGAGCTGGCGGCGCTTGCGGTCGAGTTCGGCGCGAGGCTTGCGGTGGTTGGCGACGAGCGCTGCCTGCCCGAACTGCGCGAAGCTTTGGGCACCAGCGGGATCGAGGCGGCGGGTGGCCGGCAGGCGCTGGTCGAGGCGGCGATGCGGCCCGTCAACATGACCGTCGCGGCGATCGTCGGCTGCGCAGGCCTCGCCCCCGTCATGGCAGCGGTCGAGCGCGGCGGCACCATTGCGCTCGCCAACAAGGAGGCGCTGGTCTCGGCGGGCGAGGTGCTGATGGAGGCGGTCGCCAGACACGGCGCGACGCTGCTGCCCACGGACTCCGAGCACAACGCGATCTTCCAGTGTCTCTCGGGCAACCGCATCGAGGACGTCGCGAAGATCACCCTCACCGCCAGCGGCGGCCCCTTGCGGACCTGGACTCAGGCGCAGCTCGATGCCGCCACGCCGGCCGAGGCGGTCGCGCATCCCAACTGGTCGATGGGCGCCAAGATCAGCGTCGATTCCGCGACGATGATGAACAAGGGGCTCGAGTATATCGAAGCCTATCACCTCTTCCCCGTGGGGCTGGAGAAGCTCGGGATCGTGGTCCACCCGCAGAGCGTGATCCATTCGATGGTCGAATTCCGCGACCGGTCGACGCTGGCGCAGCTCGGCCCGTCCGACATGCGCGTGCCGATCGCCTCGTGCCTTGCCTGGCCGCAGCGGATGGAGACGCCTCTCGCCCCGCTCGATCTTGCCGCTATCGGCGAGCTGACCTTCTTCCAGCCGGACGAAGACCGGTTCCCCGCCACCCGCCTTGCGCGCGAGGCGATCAGGGCAGGCGGTTCCGCGCCCGCGATCCTCAACGCCGCCAACGAAGTCGCGGTCGCCGCCTTCCTCGCCGGTCAGATCCGGTTCACCCGGATTGCCGCATTGGTCGAGGAGACCCTGATGCGCAGCAACGACGCCCCGCGCCCCGCGAGCCTTGCCGAAGTGCTCGCCGTGGACCAATCCGCAAGGATGCAGGCACAGGCCCTGCTGGAGACCCAAGCCCTTGTTTGAAAGCCCCCCTTTCTGGATGTACCTGATCGGCTTCGTGCTGCTGCTCGGACCTCTGGTCACCCTGCACGAGCTCGGCCACCTGCTGGTCGGACGCCTGTTCGGGGTCGAGGCCGAGGCCTTCTCGGTCGGCTTCGGCAAGGAGCTCATGGGCTTCACCGACAGGCGCGGCACGCGCTGGAAGCTCTCGGCGCTCCCCTTGGGCGGCTACGTGCAGTTCCGGGGCGACATGAACCCCGCGAGCATCCCCGATCCCGATGCCCCCGTAGAGGCGGGCAGCTTCCAGGCCGCCGCCTTGTGGAAGCGCGCGCTGATCGTCGCGGCGGGGCCGGTCACCAACCTGCTGCTCGCGATCGGCATTTTCGCGGCCTTCTTCGCGGTGATCGGCAAGCCGGTGATCGTGGGCGTCGAGGATTCGCGCACCATCGGCGCATTCGCGGAGGGCAGCGTCGCCGAGGCCGCGGGGATGAAAGTCGGCGATGTGATCGTCGCCATCGACGGGCAGCCGGTGCGCGATTTCACCGAACTGAAGACCAAGGTCGCGCTCCATCCGGGCAAGCGCATGGTCTTCACCGTCGAGCGCGAGGGCGAGACGCTCGCCATCCCGCTGACCACCGCGCGCAGCGAGCGCAAGGACACCTTCGGCAATGTCAGCACCGAAGGCCTGATCGGCATCGCGCCTGCGGGCGGCAAGTACGAGATTGAAAAGGTGGGGCTGCTCGAGGCGATCCCCTTGGGCGTGCAGCAGAGCTGGGATCTCACCGGCATGATGGTCACCGGCATCCGCCAGATCATCACCGGCGAACGATCGGTCAAGGAACTGGGCGGGCCACTCAAGATCGCCAAGTACTCGGGCGAGCAGCTGAGCATGGGGGCGGCGGCCTTCATCCACTTCGCCGCGCTCATTTCGCTTAATTTGGCATTCATCAACTTCTTGCCAATCCCCGCGCTCGATGGCGGGCACCTGATGTTCTACGCGGCCGAGGCGATCCGCCGGAAGCCCGTGGGGCCGCAGGCGACCGAATGGGCCTACCGCACCGGGATCGCCCTGGTGCTGATGCTGATGGCGGTGGTGACGGTGAATGACATTATCTCGCTCCCGATCTTCGGCAGCTGACGAGGCGGTGGATACGCGGCCCGGCACAGAGCGCGCCGCTTGATTGCGGAAGGCACATCGGGCAGAGGCGTCCCCGGGGACAGGAGGCTGCGCACGGGGCGCGCATGAGGAATCTGGCAGGTTGGCCGCGACAGGGTTGCCGAGGTCGCAGGTCGCACAGGGTTGAGAACGGGATTTTAGCTGCATGAACCGATTGAGCGAGACGGGCCCGGTGCCGGTCAACTGCACTCCCGCTGCCCAGCGCGCGCCGCTGCGGCTGGCGAGTCTGCTCGCCTGCGGCTCGATCCTTGCGGGCGTGCCCTCGCTGGCCGAGGCGCAGAGCCAGAGCGCGCCGGCCGCACCCGCCGCGCAGCCTGCGCCCGCCCCGACACCCGCACCCGCGCCCGCGCCGCGCGCCAACACCATCCGCTCGATCACCGTGGTCGGCGCCGAGCGGCTCGAGCCGACCACCATCCTCAGCTACATCCGCCTGCGCGTCGGCCAGGAATACACCGCCGCCGCCGCCGACGAGGCGATCAAGGATTTGGGCGCGACCGAGCTTTTCGCCAATTCCTCGATCCGCAATGATGGCGGCAATGTCGTCATCACCGTGACCGAGAACCCGGTGATCAACCGCATCGTGCTGGAAGGCAACAAGCGGCTCAAGAACGACAAGATCGTGCCCGAGATCAAGCTCGCGCCGCGCCAGATCTTCACCCGCTCCAAAGTCCGCGCGGATGTTGCGCGCATCATCGAGCTCTACAAGCGCCAGGGCCGGTTTGCGGCGCGGGTCGAACCCAAGCTGGTGCAGCTGCCGCAGAACCGCGTCGACATCGTCTTCGAGATCACCGAGGGCCCCAAGTCCAAGGTCCGCCAGATCAACATCCTGGGCAACGAGAAGTTCTCCGACGGCGAGCTGCGCGGCGAGTTCGTGACCAAGCAGTCGCGCCTCACCACCTTCTTCAGCTCGAACACCAGCTACGACCCGGACCGGCTCGCCTTCGACCAGCAGAAGCTCAGGCAGTTCTACCTGACCGAGGGCTATGCCGATTTCCGCGTCGTCTCGGCGGTGGCCGAGCTTACGCCGGACCAGAAGGACTTCATCATCACCTACGTGGTCGAGGAAGGCGAACGCTACACCTTCGGCGAGGTCAAGGTCGACAGCCAGCTGCGCGACTTCGACAGCGAGGCGATGAGCGCCAACCTGCCGATGAAGGAAGGCGATTTCTACAACGCCAAGACGGTCGAGGACACGGTCGAGCAGCTGACCGAGCTGGCGGGCCGCTTCGGCTATGCCTTCGCCGACGTCCAGCCGCGCTTCAAGCGCGATCCCGAAACCCGCAAGATGAACGTGACCTTCGTCCTGCGCGAGGCGCCGCGCGTCTATGTCGAACGGGTCGACATCAACGGCAACACCCTGACCCAGGACAAGGTCGTGCGCCGCGAGTTCCGTCTGGCCGAGGGCGACGCCTTCAACAGCCTGGCGGTGCAGCGCACCAATGCGCGCGTCAACTCGCTCGCCTATTTCCAGGAGAACTTCGAGGTCAAGCAGGTCGAGGGCAGCGCGCCCGACCGCATCATCCTTGAAGCCAACGTCGAAGAGAAGCCGACCGGCGAACTGCAGTTCTCGGCAGGCTTTTCCTCGATCGAGCAGTTCATTCTGGCCGGCTCCATCCGCCAGCGCAACTTCCGCGGGCGCGGGCAGACCATCGGGCTCAGCATCAACTACTCGCAGTTCTCGCGCTCGGCGCAGGTGAGCTTCTCCGATCCCTACATCTTTGATCGCAACATCTCCGGCGGGATCGACATCTACCGGCGCGATTTCAACAGCTTCAACTTCACCGGCAATAATCGCAACACGACCTTCGAGCAGGCCACCACCGGCTTCTCGCTGCGCGCCGGGGTGCCGCTGACCGAATACATGGCGCTGATCGGCAGCTACACGCTCAACTACGATGACGTCAGCCTCGACGAGACCCTGTTCTTCTCCGACCTCGACGGCGACGGCGTCACCGAGTGCGATCCGCTGCGCGCCGGCCGCTTCCTGTGCGATTCGATCGGCGAGCGGCTGAGCTCGATCGTCGGGCTCAGCCTCAACTACAACTCGCTGAACTCGCGCATCCGCCCCTCGCGCGGCAAGACCGTCTCGCTCTCCGCCGAATTCGCCGGGCTGGGTGGGGACGTGCGCTACATGCGCTTCCGCGGGCGCGCGCAGCAGTTCTGGAACGTCGGCAATTCGGGCTTCATCTTCTCGGTGCTGGCCGAGGGGGGCACGATCATCCCGCTGCAGGAGCGCGCCGGAGCGGGGGTAGACGACGTGCTGCTGACCGACCGCTTCTTCCTCGGCGAACCGCAGTTCCGCGGCTTTGCGATCCGCGGCGTGGGGCCGCGCGTTCTCAGGCAGTTCTCGCAGCTCGACGGCGTCGGCAATCCGCTCCTCGAGGCCGATGGCAACGTCGTGTTCAACACCCAACGCGATCAGGTGCAGGACGACGCGATCGGTGGGCGCAACTACTATCTCGGCCGCGCCGAGCTCGAGATTCCGCTCGGCTCGGGCGCGCGCGAGCTCGGCCTCAGGCCTTCGATCTGGGCCGATATCGGCGCACTGTGGGGCGTCGAGACCCCGGTGCTCACCGTCAATCCGGCCGGCAACCAGCAGCGCAACACCAATGGCGAGCTCATCTACAGCACGGGCCCTTGTGCGGCGGCCGGCCCCATTACGACGAGTGCTACCCAGTCGGACGGAACGCCCAACTGCCGTCTGATCGATCCCGGCACCAACATCCGCGAACTGTTCCTGGGCAACTCGCCGAGCCCGCGCATCACCGCCGGGGTCGGGGTCAACTGGAACTCGCCCTTCGGACCTTTCCGCATCGACTTCGCCCAGACCATCCGCAAGGTTGAAGGCGATGACGAGCGGCGCTTCACCTTCAACGTAGGAACCCAATTCTGATGACTCGTTTCTCCAAGCTTATTGCGCCTGTCGGCCTGATCCTCGCCGCAGCTGCCGCGCTGCCCGCGAGCGCGCAGGTCCAGGGCAACATCGCCACGGTCGACATCCCGCGCACCATCATCGGCACCACCGCCTTCCAGACCGCCTACGAGCAGGTCAACACCACCTACGCCCAGCAGAACGAGCTGCGCCGCACCAAGGCGCAGGAGCGCCAGACCATGCTCGCCAAGTTCGACAAGAACGGCGACAAGCAGGTCGACGATACCGAGCAGGCGGCGATGCAGAAGTCGCCCGACTTCGCCAAGCTCCAGACGCTCGAGCAGGAGATCGCCGGGCTCAACAACCAGATCGACGGCGCGCGGGTCTACGCGGTCGAGCAGATCATCGTCCAGTATCCTTCCGCGCTCCAGGACGTGACCACCAAGGACCAGATCAAGTTCGTGATCGATCCGACCTCGCTGCTCTTCGCCCCGCCCGAGGCCGACATCACCGCCAAGGTCACCGCCGCGCTCAACACCCGCGTGCCGGCGGTCGGCGTGGTGCCGCCGTCGGGCTGGCAGCCGAGCCGCGAAGGCGTGCAGGTCTACCAGGAGATCCAGCAGCGCCTGATCGCCGCCACGATCGCGCAGCAGCAGCAGCAGGCCGCCGCCGGGCAGCAGGGCAACCCCGCCGCGCCCGACGGCCGCTGATCGCGCGCGGAATGGCTGACCGATGAGCGAGGCAGGTAGCGCAGGCGCAGAGCCGCTCGATTACGATATCGTCAAGATCCTCAAGGCCTTGCCGCATCGCTACCCGCTGCTGCTGGTCGACCGGGTGAAGGCGATCACACTCGGCGAGCGCATCCACGCGGTCAAGGCCGTGAGCATGAACGAGCAGTTCTTCCAGGGCCACTTTCCGGCCGCGCCGATCATGCCCGGCGTGCTCCAGATCGAGGCGCTCGCGCAGGCGGCGGGCATCCTCGGGATCGAGACGATGGAACTCGCCGGCACGGGCAAGCTCGTGATCTTCATGGGGATCGAGAACGCCAAGTTCCGCAGCCCCGTGACGCCGGGCTGCCTGCTCGACCTCCACGTGGAATTCACCCAGAAGCGCAGCCGCGTCTACAAGTTCAAGGGTGTGGCGAGCGTCGAAGGGAAGACCACCTGCGAGGTCGAATTCACGGCGATGATGACCGACGCTCTCTGAGTTGCGAGGGCGCCTCCGCGCCCTCGTCCTCGGTGCTGTTCCCTCCACTTCGCTGCGGGGGCGGCCGGTTGGCCTTGCGGTAGCTTAGCTACCGTGGATCGCGCGAACATCTGCGGTTGCATTGCGGCGCATTCGCCACTAAGGCGCGCGCTTCCCGTTTCATAGCTGTGCCGGTCGGAACCGGTGCTGGGCTGCAAAGGATACCGTCATGAAGGCCGAAGGGCACCCCGATTACCACATGATCACGGTCAAGATGACCGATGGCACCGAATTCAAGACCCGCTCGACCTGGGGCAAGGAAGGCGATGTGCTCGCGCTCGATATCGATCCGCTGAGCCACCCTGCCTGGACCGGCGGCAAGCAGCAGGTTGCCGAGGGCGGCCGCGTTGCCCAGTTCAACAAGCGTTTCGGCGGGCTCAGCCTCAAGAACAAGTGACGCGAGACTTGCCGCGCACTCGCGCGGCCTAGTCGCAGCGTCATGCCCGCGCAGGCGGGGATCCAATCACAAGCTGCGCGGGCTTCGGCCCGCAACGAGGGAGGCGGGCCGACGGGCTCGCCTTTTTCGTTTCGCGCGTCAGCCCTGCCAGGGCCGCTCGCGATACCACTTGGTGATGACGTATTTGACGCCCTTCCTGACCTTCATCCCGTGGTGGAGGGTCGCGGGATTGACAGCTCCATCGGGCAGGCGGTTGTTCCAGCACAGCAATTTGCCGGCCTCGGGCTGGAAGGTCTTGTCGAGCATCTTGAAGCGCGTCGCACCCCCGGCCGCGACATCGTTGAGATAGGCCATGAAGGTCCAGGTGCGGTTGCCCGAGAGGGCGCAATACTTCGCGAAGTCGCGCCCGCCGGGGGTGAAATAGTCGGTGTGGGGCTTGAACTCCTGCCCCTCGGCATAGCGCTGGCCCTGCAGCGGCTCGCCATAGGCCGGGTCGAGGCCCGACAGGTCGGTCAGCAGCGCCTCGATCCGCTGCACGGCGGGAAGGTCCGCGGCCAGATCGCAGGTCTCGCTGGTGCGGAAATAGGCATCGCCATTGTCGTCGGCGATGGTCGAGGGGCGGCGATCCCGGTCGATCAGCGCGATCAGCTCGGCGGCCAGATCATCCGGCACGAATCGCCTGTGCTGGAACACCGCCGCCTTGGGAGAGGGCACGCGCTGCATCGCAGGGTGTGCGGCGAGGCGTTCGGCGATGGAATCGCGAAGGGTCGTCATGGCGGGCGGGAGAATAGAAGCGCTCGGCCCTGAGGCAACGCTTTTGCGGTCGCGTAACAATCTTGCGTGTGGGGCTCCGAAGCGCAGTTTTCGCTTCCCTTGCGGCAGGCTTTGTGCAAGAGGCGCGCCTCCCTTGCCGCGGGCCTTGACGGTGCGGCTGCCATGCGTCAACCGCCTCGCTTCGCGCAGGCTTGGCAGCGACCGAAATGGTGGTATGCGGGCAGGGGCGTGTGGCGATCATAGCTCAGCTGGTTAGAGCGCCGGTTTGTGGTACCGGAGGTCGTGGGTTCGAGCCCCATTGGTCGCCCCATTTTCCCCCCTGATTGCGTGAGCAGCACGTCCGCGCCGGGCATCCGGGTGCGGCAGGGGAGACGAGATGACCGCATTCTGGGCCGAGCCCGATTTCGACGCGCACGAGACCGTGACGCTGGTCCATGACCGGGCGAGCGGGCTGACGGCGATCATAGCGGTGCATTCGACCCACCTCGGCCCCTCGGCGGGCGGCACGCGCTTCTGGCATTACGGCGACCCGGCCCACGCGATGCGCGATGCGCTGCGGCTGTCGCGGGGCATGAGTTACAAGAACGCGATGGCGGGCCTGCCGATGGGCGGCGGCAAGGCGGTGATCCTTGCGGATGCGAACCGCACCAAGACCCCCGAAATGCTCGCGGCCTTCGGCGATGCGGTCGAGGCGCTGGGCGGGCGTTACGTCACGGCGGAAGATGTGGGCATTTCCGAGGCCGACATGGTCGCGGTCTCGCAGCGCACCGCGCATGTTTCGGGGCTGCCGGTGGAGGGTGCGGGCTCTGCGGGCGGCGATCCGGGGCCGTTCACGGCTTACGGCATCTATCTCGGCATCAGGCAGGCGGTGGCGCACCAGCTCGGCCGGGACAGCCTTGCGGGCGTCCATGTCGCGGTGCAGGGCACCGGTTCGGTCGGCGGCGGCGTCGCGCGGCTGCTGGCGAGGGACGGCGCGAAGCTGACGCTCGCCGACATCAACGAAGCCCGCGCCGCTGCGCTGGCGACCGAGCTTGGCGGCGTGGCCGTTGCCAGCGATGCGATCATGTCGACGCCGTGCGACGTCTTCAGCCCCAATGCGCTCGGCGCGATCCTCGACGATACCGGGATCGCCGCGCTCGACTGCGCGATCGTCGCGGGCGGGGCGAACAACCAGCTTGCCCGGCCCGCGCACGGGACGGCATTGGCCGCGCGCGGCATCCTCTATGCGCCCGACTATGTGATCAACGCGGGCGGCATCATCTCGGTCGCGACCGAATATCTCGCCCGCCGCGAGGGCCGCATCGGCGATGTCGCCGAGGTCAACGCGCTGGTCGAACAGATCCCCGGACGGCTCGAATCGATCTGGGCGACAAGCAAGGCGACCGGCGAGACCGCCGACGTCGTCGCCGACCGGATGGCGCAAAAGCTCATCGGGCGCGGGTAAGCGCGCAGAGGCAGGCGGCGGGAACAATTCCGCCGCGCTGCCATTTGCGCTCTTGTCGGGAACGGGTGTAAGGCTACAAGCCGCTCCGACAGCGAAAACCCATGCATATCTACGCCAACCCCACCCGTTTCCTTGCCCTGGCAAAGTGGCTGCTGCCGCTCCTGTTCTGGAGCGGGTTGGTGCTGTCGCTGGGGGCTGTGGCGTGGGGCCTCGCGGTTGTTCCGCCCGACCGGCTGATGGGCGAGACGGTGCGGATCCTGTTCATCCACGTGCCCGCCGCATGGCTGGGCATGGGGGGCTGGGCGGGGATCGCGATTTCCTCGGCGATGCTGCTGATCTGGAAGCACCCGCTCGCCGCCATCGCCGCGCGCGCGATCGCCGTGCCGGGGATGGTGTTCTGCGCGGTGTGCCTTGCCACCGGCTCGATCTGGGGCCGGCCCACCTGGGGCACCTGGTGGGAGTGGGACGGACGTCTGACCTCGATGCTGGTGCTGCTGTTCCTCTACGCGGGCTACATCGCGCTCACCGAGGCTGCGAGCCGCGAGGGTTCCTCCGACAGGATCGCCGCGATCTTCGGCATGGTCGGCGCGGTCAATGTGCCGATCATCAACCGGAGCGTGGTGTGGTGGAACTCGCTCCATCAGCCGCCGAGCATCACTGCGGGCAAGAGCGCGATCGAGGCGACCTTCCTCGTCCCGCTGCTGGTGGCGGTGGTGGGCTTCTCGCTATTGTTCGGCGCGATCGTGCTGATGCGGATGCGGGCGCTGATCGCGCAGCAACAGGTCGAGGCGCGCCTGCGCCGCCGCGCGCTCGATGATGACGCCGCGCTGCCCGCCGCCATGCCGGAGCAGGCCTGATGCGCGAGGCGCTGAACCAGTGGGATTTCGTGTGGCTCGCCTATGGCGTCGCAGGTGTTGCACTCGTCGCACTTGTCATCTGGGCGTGGCGCGCGATGGTGCGCGCCGAGGCGCAGCGTGATGCGACGCGGCGGCGCTGAGAGGGATTATGAAAGCCAAGCATCAACGCCTTGTTCTGGTGATCATCGCGCTCCTCGCGATCGTCGGCGCGGGGCTGCTGGCGGCGTGGTCGCTGCGCAATCAGGCGAACTATTTCTACCTGCCCGAGCAGATGGCTTCCGATCCCCCCTCGGTGGGACAGGCGGTGCGGCTCGGCGGGATGGTGCAGAAGGGCTCGCTGGTCACCGAGGCGGACGGGGTGACGGTGAACTTCAAGGTCACCGGCAACAGCGCCGACGCCATTCCGGTGCGCTACAGCGGCATTCTGCCCGATCTCTTCGTCGAGGGGTCGGGCGTGGTCGCGGAAGGCAGCCTCGGCCCCGACGGGGTGTTCAAGGCCACCAACCTCCTCGCCAAGCATGACGAGAATTACGTGCCCAAGGAGCTCGAGGGCATGGGCACCGACGAGGCAGCCAAAATGGCCGCCGACACGACGGTGGGGCTGAAGTAGCGCACATGCGAAGGGCAAGGGCCGAGCGATGATTGCCGAGATCGGACTTGCCGCCCTGTGGCTCGCTGCCGCGCTGGCCGTGCTCCAGATGGTCTCGGGCGCCGCTGCCCTGCGCGCCGCGCCGGGCGAGACCAATCCGCTCGCGATCTACGCGCGGCCCGCGGCGGTGGTGCAGGCCTTTCTCGCGGTGCTCGCCTTCCTGCTGCTGCTGCGTGCCTTTGCGGTCACCGACCTGTCGATCAAGCTGGTGGCGACCAATTCGCATTCGATGAAGCCCTTCATCTACAAGCTCACCGGCACCTGGGGGAACCACGAGGGCTCGATGCTGCTGTGGGTCGGGGTGCTGGCGGCCTCGGGCGGATTGCTGGCGGCCTTCGAAAAGCGCCTGCCCGAGCGGACGATGGGCGCAACGCTCGCGGTGCAGGGCTTCGTGGCGCTCGGCTTCTACGCCTTCCTGCTGCTGTCCTCCAACCCCTTCGAGCGCCTGCCGGTGCCCGCGGTGGAGGGCAACGGCCTCAACCCGCTGCTGCAGGACATCGGCCTCGCGATCCACCCGCCGACGCTGTACGCCGGTTATGTCGGGTTGTCGGTGGCTTTTAGCCTTGCAATGGGCGCCTTGATGACGCGTGAGGTCAACCCGGCCTTCGCCCGCGTGATGCGGCCCTGGGTGCTGGGAGCCTGGGTGCTGCTGACGCTGGGGATCACGGCGGGCTCTTACTGGGCCTATTACGAGCTCGGCTGGGGCGGCTGGTGGTTCTGGGACCCGGTCGAGAACGCCTCGCTGATGCCCTGGCTCGCCGCGACCGCGCTGATGCATTCGGTGAGCGTGCTCGCCGCGCGCGATGCCTTGCGGACATGGACGATCATGCTCGGCGTGCTCGCCTTCTCGATGTCGATGCTCGGCACCTTCCTCGTGCGCTCGGGCGTGCTGACTTCCGTTCACGCCTTCGCGGTCGACCCCGAGCGCGGGGCCTTCATCCTCGGCCTGCTGGGTCTATATATCGGCGGGGCCTTCACGATCTTCGCCCTGCGCGCGGGCGCGGTGGCCGAGGGCAAGCGCTTTGCCGCGACCAGCCGCGAGGGCGCGCTGGTGTTCAACAATGTTATGCTCTCGGCGATCCTCGCGATCGTGCTGCTGGGCACGCTCTACCCGCTGCTGACCGAGGCTTTCGATGTGCGCGTCAGCGTCGGCCCGCCCTATTTCAACCCGGCGGGCGCGATCTTCGCGATCCCGATGCTGCTGGTGATGGCGGTCGGGCCGCTGTTGCGCTGGAAGAGCGACAAGCCGGCCCGCATCCAGTTCGAGCTGATGCTGATCGCCGCGCTGGTGATCGGGACAATCGCGCTGGTCAGCTTCTTCGGCCGGTTCCCGCTGCTGCCGCTGCTCGGCCTCGGGCTTGCCGCGGGCCTCGCGGTCGCCGCCGTCCTGCCATTGAGGGGCCGCAAGCTCGCGCGCGTGCCGACCGCCACCTGGGGCATGGTCGTCGCCCATTTCGGCATTGCGGTCTCGCTGTTCGGCATGGCCTGCGAAGGCGCCTTCTCCGAGGAACGCCTCGCTGCGGTCGCGCCGGGGGGCACCGAGCAGATCGGCGGATTCGCTGTGACGCTCGAGGCGGTCACGCCGATTGCCGGGCCCAACTGGACCGCGATGGAAGCGCGGCTCGCGGTGCGGCAGGGCGAGGGCGAGCCGGTGTTCCTCACGCCGCAGGCCCGCAGCTTCTGGTCGCCGCCGCAATCGACCTCGGAAAGCGCGCTGCTGACCCGGTGGAACGGCCAGCTCTACGCCGTGATCGGCAATCAGGCCGAGGACGGGCGCTGGCAGATCCGCATCTGGTGGAAGCCCTTCGTGACCTTCATCTGGTATGGCGGCCTGCTGATCGGGCTCGGCGGCATCCTGTCGATCGTCGGGCGGATGCGGGTCGACCTCAAGCGCCGCTCGGCCAGCGCCAAGGGTGCGCAGCGGCGCGCCGACATCGAGGCGCTTGGCAGTTCGGGGGGCGTCCCCGCGCCCCAGCCGGCCGAGTAGGGCCGCCCGTGCGCAAGCTCTATCTCTGGCTCCCGCTCGCGCTGTTCGCCTTCTTCGCGGGGCTCGCGGCCTATATGCTGACGCAGGAGAAGGACCAATTCGTCGAGAGCACGATGATCGGCCAGCCGCTCCCGGCCTTCGCGCTCGATCCGGCCTTCGATGGGCTGCCGGGCGCGGCCAAGGCCGATTTCACCGGCAAGCCCAAGCTGCTCAACATCTGGGCGAGCTGGTGCCTCCCCTGCATCGCCGAGGCGCCGCAGCTGGAAGCCCTGCAACGCCAGGGCGTCGACATCATCGGCATCGCCATCCGCGACAAGCCCGAGGACGTCGCCAATTTCCTTGCCCGCCACGGCAATCCCTATACCCGCATCGGCAGCGACCGGATTTCCGAGGTGCAGCTCGCCATCGGCTCCTCGGGCGTGCCCGAGACCTTCGTGATCGATGCCAAAGGCGTGATCCGCTACCAGCACATCGGCGACATCCGCGCCGAGGACGTGCCGAAGTTGCTCGCGGAACTGGAGAAGGCGCGATGATCCGCTGGCTGTTTGCCGCATTGCTGGCCGTGCTGGCGCTCCCGCTCGCGGTACCGGTTCTTGGGCAGGATTCGATGCCGCCCGCGCCCTATGCCTACAACCAGCTCGACGATCCCCGGCTCGAGGCCGAGGCCAGCGCGCTGATGCAGACGCTGCGCTGCCTCAAGTGCCAGTCGCAGAGCATCGCGGATTCGGATGCGCCGATGGCGGGCGACATGCGCCACCAGGTGCGCGCGCGCATCCTCGCAGGCGAGAGCCCCGAGCAGATTCGCAGCTGGCTGATCGCGCGCTACGGCGACTATGTGAGTTACGAGCCCGAGGTGAGCAGCACCACCTGGCCGCTGTTTGCGGTCCCTGTGCTGGTGATCCTCATCGTGGCGGGCGTGCTGCTGCGGCGGCTCGGCAAGCGGCGCTCGGACGGCACTGATGCGGAGGGCAAGGCATGAGCGGCGAGGCCTTCGGCGCGTGGCTTGCGGTGGGCGCGCTGACGCTGGCGGCGTTTGCCTTTGCGGTGCTGGTGCTGAAGCTCCCGCGCCACGGCCTCACTTTGTTCGGCGCGGCGCTGGTGTTCGGGCTGGCGGGCTATGCCTGGCAGGGCTCGCCCGGCTTGCCGTCCTCGCCCAAGCCGCCCACCGCGCAGCTCGGCCAGCAGGGCGAGGAAATGGTCGAGGGCCGCGCCGCGCTGTTCGATCGGACGCGCCCGCCCGATTACCTCGTCACCTCCGATGCCTTCGCGCGGCAGGGCCGCTTTGGCGACGCGGCGGGCCTCTTGCAGAAGGGGCTGAAGGACAATCCGAACGACCTTGAAGGCTGGCTCGCGCTGGGCCTCGCGCTGGTGGGCCATGCCGACGGCTTCGTGACGCCGGCTGCGGTGCAGGCCTTCGCCCGCGCCGATGCGATCAACCCGCGCCACCCGGGGGCGGCCTATTTCCTCGGCAATGCCTATCTCCAGAGCGGCAAGGTGGTTGCCGCGCGCAATGTCTGGAAGGGGCTGCTCGAACGCTCACCCCCCGATGCGCCGTGGCGCGAGGGGCTGGCGGCAGACGTTGCGCGGCTCGACGAAATGATCGCTCGCGCGCCGATGCTGCAAGGACAATGAGGCGCCCTTCGGCCCGCCCGAGACCGGCATGTGTCAAATGGCAGGCCCATATTGCGGCTGCGAACGCGCGGTGCTAGGCGCGCCGCCTTGCGACGTGCGAGTCTGACGCGCCGCTTGGGCAGTACCGGGGGGATACGGGAAATCCGGTTTTTATGAGCAGCACCGCAGTCACCTCCGCCGACGACACCTCCGGTGCCGCACCCGCCCCCGATCATGGCCACGGCCATGGTCACACTGGCTCCCCCCTCGCGCTTGCGATCGGTGCGATCGGGGTGGTGTTCGGCGACATCGGCACCAGCCCGCTCTACGCCTTCCGCGAAACCTTCGCCTCGCACAACGGCGCGCCGGGGATCTCTCCGGACGTCGATCACATTCACGGGGTGCTGAGCCTCGTCTTCTGGTCGATGATGATGGTGGTGACGATCAAATACGTCCTCACCATGATGCGCGCCGACAATGGCGGGGAGGGCGGGAGCCTCGCGCTGCTGGCGCTGATCAAGCGCACCTCGGCGACCAAGACCTGGACCGGCCCGCTGATCCTGCTCGGCGTGTTCGCCACCGCGCTGTTCTACGGCGACAGCATGATCACCCCGGCGATCTCGGTGCTCTCCGCGACTGAAGGTCTGCAATACATCGTCCCCGGCTTCAGACCCTGGATCGTGCCGACTGCGGTGGCGATCCTGTTCGCCCTGTTCGCGATCCAGTCGCGCGGCACCGACCGGGTGGGCAAGCTGTTCGGCCCGGTCATGCTGACCTATTTCGCGATGCTCGCGGTGCTTGGGGTGATGCACCTGAGCGCCGACCCCTCGATCATCCTTGCGACGATCAACCCGCTCAACGCGCTCATGTTCTTCGCGACCGACGGCTTCGTCGCCTTCGTCGCGCTCGGCAGCGTGGTTCTGGCCGTGACCGGGGCCGAGGCGCTCTATGCCGACATGGGGCACTTCGGCAGGAAGCCCATCGGCATTTCGTGGCTGACTTTTGTCTACCCCGCGCTGATGCTCAACTACATGGGGCAGGGCGCGCTGATCCTGTCGCAGTCCTCGCCCGCCGAGGCGGCCGCGCTGATCAGGGACCCGTTCTTCCTGATGATCCCGGACATGGTGCGCGTGCCAGTGATCATCCTCGCGCTGCTCGCCACGATCATCGCCAGTCAGGCGGTGATCTCGGGCGCCTTCAGCCTGACCCAGCAGGCGATCCAGCTGGGCTTCATCCCGCGCATGGAGATCCGCCACACCAGCGCCGCGGCTGCGGGGCAGATCTATATCCCGGTGATCAACTGGGGCCTGATGGTGATGGTGATCCTGCTGGTGCTGTTCTTCCAGTCATCGAGCAACCTGGCCGCGGCCTATGGCATCGCGGTGACGGGTGCGATGTTCATCGACACGCTGCTGCTCGCCGCTGTGCTGTTCTCGCTGTGGAAATGGCCGCTATGGAAGGGCCTGCCGCTGGTGATCACCTTCCTCGTGGTCGACATCGCCTATTTCGGCGCAAACCTCATCAAGGTGCCGCAAGGCGGGTGGGTGCCGCTGATGATCGGCGGGGTGATCTTCACCCTGCTCACCACCTGGTCCAAGGGCCGCGAATTGATGCGCGCGAGCATGGCCGAAGGCTCGCTGCCGATCGAGATCTTCGCCAAGAGCGCGCACAATTCCTCGACCCGCGTGCCGGGGACGGCGGTGTTCATGGCCTCGACCAACTCGGGCGTGCCGAGCGCGTTGCTCCACAACATCAAGCACAACAAGGTGCTGCACGAACGCGTGCTGATCCTCACCGTGCAGGTGCGCGGCATGCCCTATGTCGATGAATCCGCGCGCTACGAGTGCAAGAGCCTCGGCAACGGCTTCTACCGGGTGACGATCTATTGCGGCTTCCTCGAGGAGACCGACGTGCCCAAGCTTCTGAGCACGCTCGATCTGTGCGACGGCGCCTTCGACATGATGCAGACGAGCTTCTTCCTGTCGCGCCAGACGCTGCTGCCCTCATCCAAGCCCGGCATGGCGATCTGGCGCGAGAAGCTGTTCGCGTGGATGCTGCGCAATGCGGCAAGCGCGATGGCCTTCTTCCGCCTGCCCACCAACCGCGTGGTCGAGCTGGGGAGCCAGGTGGAGATCTAGCCGCTCTTATTCGTGACGATGTTGTTCTTAGGGAGATCAATCGTTGGCGGC
>NZ_LSJS01000058.1 GCF_001557325.1 Erythrobacter donghaensis | reverse complement strand
GGCTTCGGCTTCGGCGGCGGCTTCTTCGGCGGCTTCTTCGGCGGCGGCGGTTCCTCCTCGGGCGACGTCTCGGTCTCGACCACCACCTCGACCTCGACCTCGGGCAGCAGCAGCGGCTCGACCAGCGGTTCGAGCAGCGGGTCGAGCGGCATTGTGATCGATATCGACATCGACAATTCGACCTCGACCACGTCCTCGTCGGGCACGCTGACGTCGACCACCACCTCGTCCTCGGGCGTGGTGACCTCCTCGACCGGACAGGTCTCGAGCAGCACCGGCGCGGTGTCGAGCACCAGCAGCACCGGCGCGGTCTCGAGCAGCACGGGGGCGGTGTCGAGCACCAGCACTTCGGGCAATGTCTCGTCCTCGACCGGGGCGGTCTCGTCGAGCACCGGCGCCGTTTCCTCGTCGACTGGCGCGGTCTCGTCGAGCACCGGCGCGGTGTCGAGCTCTTCCGGCAACGTGTCCAGTTCCTCGGGCAATGTGTCGAGCTCGTCGGGCAACGTCTCGAGCTCTTCGGGCAACGTCAGTTCCTCGACCGGGGCGGTGACGAGCTCCAGCTCCTCTTCGTCCTCGTCCTCGTCGAGCTCTTCCTCTTCCTCGAGCAGCAGCTCGTCCTCCTCCTCGTCAGGCGGGGCGACCAGCGGCGGGTCTTCGGGCGACATGACCAGCAGCACTTCGAGCAGCTCGTCGTCCTCCTCGTCGTCGTCCTCCTCCTCGAGCGGTTCGAGCGGAACCACCGGGTCGACTTCCTCTTCGTCGTCGTCCTCGTCGAGCAGCAGCTCTTCGTCCTCCTCCTCGAGCAGCGGCAGCACCAGCGGCACCACCACGGGCGGCAACGATGTCCCCGCGCCGCCGATGACGATCCTGTTCGGTCTCGCCGCCGCGGCGATCCTCGGGCGCCGCAAGTTCCTCGGCTGAGGCCGTGCACCTGCGCACAACGAAAGAGGGCGGCCTTGCGGGGCCGCCCTTTTCCTTTGTTCCCTGTTGCTTACTGCCCTTGCGGGGTTTCGACCTTCTGCCCGGCGGCTTGCCAGGCGAGCAACCCGCCTTCAAGGTGCTCCACCGGCTCACCTGTCACCGCAGCCAGCTTTTCGCCCGCGATGGCCGAACGCCGGCCCGAGCGGCAGTAGAGCACCACCTCGCGCCCGTCACTGAGGTCGAGCTTGGCCGGATCGAAGCGGTCGAGCGCGATGTGCTCGGCGCCCGCAATCATGCCGCCTGCCACCTCTTCGTCGGTGCGCACGTCGATCAGGCGGACATCGCCCGCCTCGATCTTCGCGGCAAGTTCCTGCGGGGTGAGCGGCACTAGCGCGGAAGGTGCAGGCACCGCTTCAGCCTCGCCCGCGGTTCCGGCAAAGGCGAGCTCGAAGCCGAGGGGTACCGAAGGCGCCTCGCGCTTGCTCTTCGATTCGCCCGCATCATCCCCGCAGGCCGGCAGCGCCAGCAGCAGGGCGGGAGCGAGAAGAAGAACGGCGCGACCTGGTCTCATGCCTCTCCTTATGCCGCAAGTTTGCGCAGAACGTAATGGAGAATGCCGCCGTGGCGGTAATATTCCATCTCGTTTGCGGTATCGATGCGACACAAAGCGGTGAAGCTGAACTGCGAACCATCCTCGCGGGTGACTTCCACGGTGACGTCCTGACCGGGGGTGAGGTCGGCGAGGCCGCGGATCGAGAAGCTGTCGGTCGCGGCGAGGCCCAGGGTCTGGCGGGTGTCGCCTTCCTTGAACTGCAGCGGCAGCACGCCCATGCCGACGAGGTTCGAGCGATGGATGCGCTCGAAGCTCTCGACGATCACCATCCGAACGCCGAGCAGGATCGTGCCCTTGGCCGCCCAGTCGCGGCTGGAGCCGGTGCCGTATTCCTTGCCGCCGATGACGACCAGCGGCGTGCCGTCTTCCTTGTGGCGCATCGCCGCGTCGTAGATCGGCATGACCTCGCCGTTATAGGTCGAGAAGCCGCCTTCGACGCCCGGCACCATCTCGTTCTTGATGCGGATGTTGGCGAAGGTGCCGCGCATCATCACTTCGTGGTGGCCGCGGCGCGAGCCGTAGGAGTTGAAGTCCTTCTTCATCACCTGGTTGGCCATCAGGAACTTGCCGCCCGGGCTGTCCTCCTTGATCGAGCCGGCGGGGCTGATGTGGTCGGTCGTGACCGAATCGCCGAGGATGGCGAGCGGCTTGGCATCGACGATGTCCATGATCGGCGCGGGCGTCATGGTCATGCCCTCGAAATACGGGGGGTTCGCGACATAGGTCGACCCGGCGCGCCACTGGTAGGTGTCGGACGGCTCGACGGTGATCGCCTGCCAGTGCTCGTCCCCGTCATAGACGTTGGCGTAGCGGCTGACGAACATCGAGCGGTCGATGTTGGCGGCGCGGTGTTCGGCCACCTCGGCGTTGGTCGGCCACAGGTCGGCGAGCATCACCGGATCGCCGTTCTGGTCGTGGCCGATGGGCGTGGTGGTGATGTCCTCGGTGACGGTGCCCTTCAGCGCATAGGCCACCACCAGCGGGGGCGAGGCGAGGAAGTTGGCGCGCACGTCGGGCGAGACGCGCCCTTCGAAGTTGCGGTTGCCCGACAGGACCGAGGCAGCGACGATGTCGTTGCCGTTGATCGCGGCCGAGATCGGCGCGGCGAGCGGGCCGGAGTTGCCGATGCAGGTGGTGCAGCCATAGCCGACGAGATCGAAGCCGACCGCATCGAGGTGCTCCTGAAGGCCCGACTTGACGAGGTAGTCGGTGACCACCTGCGAGCCCGGCGCCAGCGAGGTCTTGACCCACGGCTTGGGCTTCAGCCCGCGCTCGTTGGCCTTCTTCGCCACCAGCCCTGCGGCGATCAGCACGTCGGGGTTCGAGGTGTTGGTGCAGGAGGTGATCGCGGCGATCACCACGTCGCCGTCACCGATGTCGTGGTCCTTGCCCTCGACCGCGACGCGCGCGGGCGCCGCCTTGCCATAGGCCTTGGTGAGGTCCGAATTGAACAGGTCGTCGACCTCCTGCAGCACCACCTTGTCCTGCGGGCGCTTGGGCCCGGCGAGGCTGGGGACGACCGTGCCCATGTCGAGGCTCAGGGTCTTGGTGAAGACCGGCACGTTGGCCGGATCGAACCACATGCCCTGCGCCTTGGCATAGGCTTCGACCAGCGCGATGGTTTCCTCGCTGCGACCGGTGAGGCGCAGGTAATCGAGGGTCTTGTCGTCGATCCCGAAGAAGCCGCAGGTCGCGCCGTATTCGGGCGCCATGTTGGCGATGGTGGCGCGGTCGGCCAGCGTGAGGTTGGCGACGCCCGGGCCGTAGAACTCGACGAAGCGGCCCACCACGCCGACATTGCGGAGCATCTGCACGCAGGTCAGCACGAGGTCGGTCGCGGTCACGCCTTCGGCCATCGCGCCCTCGAGGTAGAAGCCGACCACTTCGGGGATCAGCATCGAGACCGGCTGGCCGAGCATCGCGGCCTCGGCCTCGATCCCGCCCACGCCCCAGCCGAGCACGCCGAGGCCGTTGATCATGGTGGTGTGGCTGTCGGTGCCGACGCAGGTGTCGGGATAGGCGACCATCACGCCGTCCGGCCCTTCGGACGACCACACCGCGCGGGCGAGGTGCTCGAGGTTCACCTGGTGGCAGATCCCGGTGCCCGGGGGCACGGCGGTGAAGTTCTGGAAGCTCTTGGAGCCCCACTTGAGGAAGTCGTAGCGTTCGGCATTGCGCTCGTATTCGAGCGCCATGTTGGCTTCCATCGCCTTGGGGTGGCCGAATTCGTCGACCATCACCGAGTGGTCGATCACGAGGTTGACCGGCACCAGCGGGTTGATCTTGGCGGTATCGCCGCCGAGCTTCTTGATCGCGTCGCGCATCGCGGCAAGGTCGACCACGCAGGGCACGCCGGTGAAGTCCTGGAGCAGCACGCGCGCCGGGCGGTACTGGATCTCCTCGCCGGTGACCGGGTTCGCCTGCCAGTCGACCAGCGCCTGGATATGCTTGCGGTCGACCGTGAAGCCGCCGTCCTCGAAGCGCAGCAGGTTTTCGAGCAGCACCTTCATCGAGATCGGCAGCTTGCCGATGTCGCCCAGCTGCTCGGCCGCCTTGGCGAGCGAGTAATAGGCGTATTGCTTGCCGTTCACGTCAAGCATCTGGCGCGTGCCGAGCGAATCCTGGCCGATTGCGGTCATGGGAGGCTTTCCGTCCTTTCGATTGACCCGCCCCCGATCCACCAAGGGCATGGGATTTCGCTGGCCTCCTGCGCGCCCTCGCGCGCGAGGTCAAGGGGGCTGGGCCTCAGGCTTTTGTCTCAGACCGCCGCCGCAGCGCGCGCGCGCGCGGGGCGGGCGGCGATCCAGCAGCCGGTGACGATCAGCACGGTGCCCGCGAGCGTCGGCAGGGTGACCGCCTCGCGGAAGAACACCCAGCCGGTGATCGCCGCCCAGACGAAGCCCGAATACTCGGTCGGCACCAGCACGCTGGCGGGCGCCCGGGCATAGGCAAAGGCGATCGCGAAGGAGCCGCACACCGTCAGCACCGCCGCGATCCCGAGCGGCAGCAGTGCAGCCGCTTGCGGGGTCTGCCACAGAAGCGGCGCCATCAGCAGCAGGACGAGGGCGCTCACCCCGCTGTGGAAGGTCGCGATCTCGAGCGCGCCCGCGACCTGCGCCTGCCGCCGGATGACGATGAAGTTGTAGGCATAGAGCAGCGCCGAGACGAACACCGATGCGACCCCCAGCATCGCCCGCTCGTCGAAACCACCGCCGCCGATCCGCCCGCCGACGATCACCAGCGTGCCCGCAAAACCCAGCAGGCTCGCCAGAACCGCGCGCGGGCTGATGGTCTCGCCCAGCAGCACGCGGGCAAGGTAAAGCGCCAGCAACGGGGCGATGAAGGAGAGCGCAATCGCCTCGGCGAGCGGCAGGAGGGTGATCGAATGGAAGAAGGTCAGTGCCATGAAGGCCGAGACCACCCCGCGCTCGAGATGCAGCTTCAACACTTCGCGCGAAGGCATCCGCCCGCCGCGCAGCCGCCACACGGGGGCGACCAGCGCCGTGCCGATCACCGCGCGCAGGGCGGTCGCGGTGTAGGCCCCGATCAGCAGCGCGGCCTCCTTCATGAAGGCGTCCATCAGCGACAGGAAGCCGACCCCCGCCAGCGCGGCGGCGAAGGGTAGCAGGGCATGAAGGGCAGGCAGCGCGGCAGCGTTCATGCGCGCGGCCATAGGCCTCTGCGGCGGGCAGGTCACGCCCCTTCCCGGGGAGCGCCAAGGTCACACAGGGGTGTGAACATTAATGCAGGTGAAAGCCAAGATAGTTGATAGGGGCATGGCCGAGCGGGTATGGCCGCAGGCGAATTGCGATGCCGCCACCCTCCCGGCGGCACGGGGCGAGAAGGCAAAGACGTGATGATCAGGTTCTCGGGCAGGTTGGCTGGCGGCGTTGCGATGGCGGCGCTGGTGGCGAGCGCAGCGCTGGCGCAGGACGCCGCCGCGCCCGCTCCCGCGCCTTCGCCCACGCCGTCGGCAGCCTTCGCCGAGGCCTTCCCGCCGACCGTCTCGCAGCCGGTGGTGCAGGCGACCGCGCAGGTCGCCCCGCTGGTGCAGACCTGGACCGTGGCGCAGGCGCAGGCGCTGGTCGCGGTGATCGAGGGCATCGGCGCCGAGGGGCTCGACCCCAAGGACTACGACCTTGCCCCGCTCAAGGTCGCGATCGCCTCGGGGCCGTCCGAGGAACTCAACCGGATGGCCTCGCAGAGCTTCGTCTGGCTGGTCGAAGACCTGCGCGACGGGCGCACCCCGTTCGAGGCGCGCCAGCAGTGGTTCGTGGTCGACCCCGACCGCGAAGCGAACCCTGCCGGCAATGTGCTGGCCGAGGCGCTCAAGACCGGCGACATCGCGGGCACGTTGATGAAGCTCAACCCGACTCACCCCGATTACGCGCGGCTCAAGGCCGAGCTCGCCGCCACCTCGGACGGGCAGACTGCACGCCGCAAGCTGATCCGCGCCAACATGGACCGCTGGCGCTGGCTGGCGCGCGACCTCGGGCCGCAATACCTCATCACCAACGTCCCCGAATTCCAGCTGCGGCTGACGGTCAAGAACAAGATCGTCAGCACCTATCGCACGATCGTCGGCAAGCCCGGGCGCACCGCCACGCCCCAATTGGCCGAGGTGGTCGAGGGCGTGGTGTTCAACCCGACCTGGACGGTGCCGCAGTCGATCGTCAAGGGTGAGGGGCTGGGCGCGCGGGTGCTCGCCAATCCCGAATGGGGCCGCGCCAATGGCTATGTCGCGACCAAGGGTGCGAACGGCTACATCACCGTGGTGCAGCAGCCCGGGCCGGGCAATTCGCTCGGCCGGATGAAGCTCGAGATGCCCAACGAGCATGCGATCTTCTTCCACGACACGCCCTCGCGTCACCTCTTCGCCAATGATTTCCGCGCGCTCTCGCACGGCTGCGTTCGCACCGAGCGGGCGCTGGAGCTTGCCATGACGATGGCGATCCTGGGCCGGGGCGGGACGAAGGAGGAGGTGGTGGCGATCTCCAAGTCGGGCAAGTACACCAAGGTGATGCTCGCCAAGCAGTGGCCCGCCTACATCACCTATTTCACCATGGCGACCGACATCAACGGCGAGATGGCGACCTTCAAGGACATCTACGGCCGCGACGCGCCGGTGCTCGCCAGCCTCGACAAGCCGCGGGTGCGCGACCGTGGCACCAAGCCGACGAGCGAGGTGATCGTGATCGAGGATGATCTGACGGATACCTGAGGCGTGCGGCGCTAGAGGCCTGCCTCAGTAAGCGGCGATCGAGGGGCGCGGGGCGAGGTCGAGCGGCTGGCGCTGGTACATTGCCAGCTCGGGCAGCGGCTGAATGCTGCCGTCCTCCTCCAGCCCGAGGCTGTCGGCATAGAGCAGCCGCCCGCCCGACAGGTGCATCAGCGCCTCGCGGAACTGCGCGGTCCCCATCGCGAAGCACCCGTTGGAGCGCCCGAGGCGGCCCCACTTTTCCAGATGCGACGTCTCGGCATAATCGGCATGGTGCATGACGATGTAGCGCCTGAGCGCCGCCTCGTTGCTTTCGTCCAGCCCGCCGAGGCGGACCGAGGTGCCGTAGCGGCCCTTGTACCATTCCCACGTCACGTAGGCACCGCGGCTGGTGGCGTTCGAGCCCTCGGTGTTCGAGAAATCCTTGAGCCAGCCGTCATGCTGCGGGTCGGAGCCCATGCCGTGGCTGACGTGGTAGGACTGCACTTCGCCGCGATCGAGATTGACGAAGTGAAAGCGGGGCCTCCCCGAATGCAGGCCGAAATCGGCGATCCCGACAATGTCCTGCCGCCAGATCGCGCTGCCTGCGCGCAGCAGCTCGCGCTTGGCAATGCCGAACAGGATGCGGTCGCGCGGGGTGCCGGCCATCGGCTGGGCGAACAGGCGGGCGGGCAGCGCCAATGCCGCTCCGGCTGCCAGAGTGCCCTTGAGGATGTCGCGACGCTTCATTGATCCGTAACGTAGCGGCCAAGCGTCCGGTTCCCAAGCCGCGGTTTAACGTAGATCAGCATTTCGTCGCAAACCTGCGTCAACTCGCGGGGGAAGACGTGCTTTCGTGGAGCGCCTTGGCCGCCATGCCGAGCCGGATCACATCGGGCATCGCCGCCATCACCGCCTGCCGGAAGCCGCTCAATGCCGCGAGCCGGGGGTCGCCCGCCGCGCTCATCCGCGCCACGGTCGGCCCGGTCGGATCGAGCCGCGACTTCGCCAGCCACGCGGCGATCTCGGGGGTCTGCATCCAGGTGCCGCGGTTCATGAGGTTCATCATGAAGGCGTAGGGGAAGGTCGCCGGGGTGTCGGTCAGCTCGGCGGCGCGGGCGAGCTGGTTCTTCGTCGCATCGTCGGGGAAGTGCGCCTCGAGAAAGGCGGTGAGCGCGGCGCTGAAGGTCACCAGCGGGACCATCACCGGCTGGAGCACGATGGTGTCGCCGCGGAACTGCGGCCCGGCATTCTCGGCCGCCGCGAAGGGCACGGCGCGCGCGGTGCAATCGATGTGGAGCGCGCCTTGCGGGACAGGGTGGGTGACGTCGCCGAAGTGCAGCACGCCCTCGCCGATGCGGGTGACGCGGCCCTTGCGGATCACTTGGCGCACGCGCCGCAGCATTGCGATCTCGCCCTCCGAGATCACGGCGTAGTGATACATCTCGGGCGTCACTTCGGGGTCAATGCGCAGCATATAGCCGCCCTTTTCGAGGTGTTCGAACACCTCCTCGCCGCTCTGCGAGGTACGGAAGGCTTCGAGATGGGCCATCTGGCTCTCGACCGTCGCGGCGAGGAAGTCCTCGCCCGGCTGGACATATTTGCGGTTGTTGAGCCAGCTCTCGCGCGGGCGCACCCAGTGGATGCGCTCAGGCGCGACGCCCGCCTCGATCAGCCACACCGCAACGTCCATCGCGGTCTTGCCGCCGCCGAGGATGACGAAGGTCTCGGGGATGTCGGCGGGGCGCTTCCACAGGTCGGGCAGGTCGCCGGGGATGGCGATGCGCACACCCGCGTCCACCGCGAAGGCGCGTGTGTGGGTCGAGGGCACCGAGGTCTGGTAGAAGGTCGCATCGACCAGCTTGCGGCGCACGTGGATGCGCGTTTCCTCGGAGGAGATCACGCCTCTGACCGTGGCGGTGCCGCCCGCGTCGCGGCCCTTGAACTCGGCGAGGCGGTGGTAGGCGACGCGCCCGCTCGGCAGCAGGCGCAGGTTCATGACCTTCTCGAAATAGGCGAGCACTTCCGTTCCGCTGGCGAGCGCGTGGAGCCCCGCGTTCGGCCCATGCGTGTCGATCGTCTCGCCCGGGAAGGCCATCGAATTGACCCCGTAGAAGGCCGAGGGCTGGTGCAGCGCGACGAAGGAATAGGCGTCGTTCCAGTGCCCGCCGGGCTTGGCGTGCCTGTCGACGAAGGTGATGTGGCAGTCCGGGTCCTCGTCCAGCAGCGAATCGGCGAAGGCAAGACCGACCGCGCCTGCGCCGACGATCAGGTAATCGGTTGCGTGATCGACCATGCCTGTTCCCCCCGGTAGCGCCTGTTCTCGTCGGCCATCGTCAGCATCGAGGCCGCATGGCGCGCGGCGACCTTGCGCGGATCATCGCCATAGCCCCCACCGAGCGCGCTGGCCACCGGCAGGTTGCGGCGGCGCGCCTCGGCAATGACGAAGCGGTCGCGCATCGCCAGCCCCGTGTCGGTGAGGGCGAGCCGCCCGAGCTTGTCGTCATGGTGGGGATCGACGCCTGCCTGATAGAGTACGAAGTCGGGCGCAAAGTCGGCCAGCACCTGCGGCAGGTGGCGGGTGAGGGCTGCCATGTAGCCATCGTCGTCCAGCCCGTCGGGCAGGCCGACATCGAGGCTTGATCGCGCCTTCCTCACCGGAAAGTTCTTCTCCGCGTGGAGCGAGAGGGTGAAGATGTCCTCCCGCCCGGCGGTGAGGCTGGCTGTGCCGTCGCCCTGATGCACGTCAAGGTCGACGATCAGCACGCGGGCCGCGTGGCCCTCGGCGATCAGGCGGTTGGCGGTCACCGCGAGGTCGTTGAACACGCAGTAACCCGCGCCCGTATCGTGCAGCGCATGGTGGCTCCCGGCTGCGGAGTTGGCGGCATAGCCGTGGCGGCGCGCAAGCTGCGCGGCGAGCCACGTGCCGCCGTTGGTGTGCCTGACCCGCGCGGTGATCGCGGGGGTGACGGGAAAGCCGATGCGCCGCTCCTTGGCGCGCGGGACTTCGGCGCGGAAGACCTCGTCGACATAGTCGGGGCAGTGCACCGCCTCGAGCCATTCGCGCGGCATGGGGTCGGGCGCGTGCTCGGTGATTGCAGCGCCGCTCGCCCGCAGTTCCTCCATCACGAGGAAATACTTGTCGAAGCGGAAGGTGCCGCGCTCGGGCCTCGGTGCCATATAGTCGGCGTGGTGGACGACGTGGAGCACGCCGTCACATCCAGCCGGAGTGCTGGCCAAGGATCTTCACCCCGAGCCCGATCAGGATCACGCCGCCCGCGCGCTCGGCCCATGGGCCCAGATGTTCCCCCGCGCGGTGGCCCAGCACCACCCCCGCGCCGGAGAGGGCGAAGGTGACGAGCCCGATCAGCCCCGCCGCCAGCCACGGCGAGACGCCGAGCGCCGGCAGCGTGATGCCCGCCGCGAGCGCGTCGATGCTGGTCGCGACCCCTGCGATCAGCAGCGCACGCCCGGTGAGCGCATGGGCGGCCTCCCCCTCGCCGACATGCCCGCCCAGCATCCTGACACCGAGGAAGGCGAGCAGGCCGAAGGCGATCCAGTGATCGACCGCCGCCACGTATGCCAGCGCCACCGTCCCGATCGCCCACCCGGCCAGCGGCATCAGCGCCTGGAACACCCCGAAGGTCGCTGCGATGGTGAGGCCCCCCGCCGCCGACGGTCGGAACCGCGCGCCCTGCGTCAGCGCCACCGCAAAGGCGTCCATCGCGAGCGCGAAGGCGAGCAGCAGGGCTTCGATCATGCGGCGGGCTTGTCCGCCAGCGCTGTCAGCTCCGCGTGGATCGCATCCTCGCTGCGGCTGGCGGCGTTGCGCCAGTCGCGGGCGGTGTCGGCGTTGAGGGCGCGGCCATCGGGGGTGAGCACCAGCAGCGCAGGGGTGTTCTTCATTTCCTCTAGGCCGAACCGCCGGGCGATCTCGAGATTGCGACCCTCGCCGGTCTGCGGCATTCCGACATCGACGAAGACCAGCTCGTAGCGCTCGGCCACCAGCGCGGCGAAGCGCGGGGTTTCGAGCCACCCGGCAAGCGCGCGGCTGTCGTGGCACCAGTTCGCGCCCAGCACGAGCAGCACCCGCTTGCCCGAGACAGCCGCGCGGGCGAGGGCGGCGTCGACCTCGGCGGCGGCATCGGCCTCGGCAGCATAGGCCCGCGCTTCGGGATGAGGCGTGGCGGCGGTCTTCGGCACGCTCGCGCAGGACACCAGCGCGAGTGCCAGCATTGCGGCAATCGCGGCGCGGATCACTCGGCGGCAACCGCCTGCTGCGGCGCGGCGTGGGGGTCGAAGGCGGTCGCCTCGCCGCGCTCGATCTCGGCGGCCTTCTCCTCGACGAGGCGCACGATGTGATCGAGCATGTCCTCGTCCTGGATCGTGTGGTCGGTCACCCCGCGCAGATAGACCATGTGCTTGCCCGCGCCGCCGCCGGTGAGGCCGACATCGGTCTCGCGCGCTTCTCCGGGTCCGTTGACCACGCAGCCGAGGATCGAGAGGCTCATCGGGGTCTTGATGTGTTCGAGCCGTTGTTCCAGCGCCTCGACGGTGCGGATAACGTCGAAGCCCTGCCGCGAGCACGACGGGCACGAGACGATGCGCACGCCGCGGGTTCTGAGGCCGAGGGCCTTGAGCATCTCGAAGCCGACCTTGATCTCCTGCTCGGGCTCGGCCGAGAGGCTGACGCGGATGGTGTCGCCGATCCCCGCCCACAGCAGCGAGCCGATCCCGATCGAAGACTTCACGGTGCCGCCGATCAGGCCGCCTGCTTCGGTGATGCCGAGGTGCAGCGGGCAATCGACGGTTTCGGCAAGCCCGTGATAGGCCGCCACCGCGAGGAACACGTCGGAGGCCTTCACCGCCACCTTGTATTCGTGGAAATCGTGGTCCTGCAGCAGCTTGATGTGATCAAGCGCGCTTTCGATCAGCGCCTCGGGGCAGGGCTCGCCGTATTTTTCGAGCAGGTCCTTCTCGAGGCTGCCCGCGTTCACCCCGATGCGGATCGCGCAGCCATTGGCCTTGGCGGCGCGCACCACCTCGGCAACGCGGCTCGCCGAGCCGATGTTGCCCGGGTTGATGCGCAGGCAGGCCGCGCCCGCGTCGGCGGCTTCCAGGGCGCGCTTGTAGTGGAAGTGGATGTCGGCGACGATCGGAATGCGCGCGGCGCGGGTGATCTTCTTGAAATCGCGCGTCGATTCTTCCGTAGGGCAGGAGACGCGGATGATGTCCGCGCCCACTTCCTCGCAGCGCCGGATCTGGTCGATCGTGGCGCGCACGTCCTCGGTCGGCGTGTTGGTCATGGTCTGCACGGTGATGGGAGCATCACCGCCAACGGGGACATTCCCCACCATGATCTGGCGCGACTTGCGCCGCTCGATCGTGCGCCACGGACGGATGGAAGACATGGAGGCGCATATAGGCGGCAAAGCGCGTCGGGGCAATCACAAGCGGGCACCCGGCTTGACTTGGCGCGGCGTCGCGGCAGTTTGCGAAAAAAATGGGAGAGACGATGCTGACCCGCTCCGCGATCGAACTGCGCAGCCCTGGCCCGAGCCTGCTGATGCGCGGCATCAAATGGCTGGTGAGCCGCCAGACCCCGGTCTTCCCGCTCGACGAGGCGGGGTTTCATGCGGCGATGGCGGGGCGCGAGGCTCCGCAAGATGCGCCGATGCCCGAGGGCTTCCGCCAGAAGTTCAACGTCGAGGAGCGCGAGCTGCTCGGCCACAGGCTCGTGACGCTGCATCCGAAGGCGGGGCCGGGCGCATGGCACATGCTCTACTTCCACGGCGGCGGCTTCGTGCGGCCGATGTTCAAGGTCCACTGGCCGCTGGTCGCCGAGATGGTCAGGCGCTGCGGGATGAGCGTGACCGTGCCGCTCTACCCGGTGGTGCCCGAGGCACCTTACACCGCGCAGGACGATCTGGCGGACGCGGCCTGGGCCGATCTCGCCGCGCGCCACGATCCGGCACGGATCATCCTCAATGGCGATTCTGCGGGCGGGCACATGGCGCTGGCGCTGGCATTGCGGCTGATCGCGGCCGGAGACCCGCTGCCCGGCAAGCTCGCGCTGTTCGCCCCGTGGCTCGACCTCGGGCTTGCCGACCCGGCGATTGCCGCCATCGAGCCGCATGACGTGATGCTCAAGATCGGAACCTTGCGCGCCTGCGGGGGGCTGGTCGCCGCAGGGCGTGCGATGGACGATCCCGCGGTGAGCCCGCTTTACGCCCCTGCCGAGGCGCTCGCCCAGCTCCCGCCGACGCGGATCTGGACCGGGCGGCACGACCTGTTCATCATCGATTCGCGGACCTTCACCGGGCGGCTGGTCGAGGCCGGGGTGGACGCCAAGCTCTACGAATACGAGGCCGCACCGCACGTCTTCATGGCGATCCTCCCCACCCGCGAGGCGAAGGATGCGCTGCGCCTGCTGGCGGAGTTCGTGGGCCGCTAGCTCGGGTAGCGCACCCCGGTCAGCTCCTCGCTCATCGCCCACAGGCGGTCGGCGTAGCTGGAATTGACCGCGTAGGAGCGCACGCCGTGGGTGGGGCTTTCGTCGTCGACCTCGGCGACGTGGCAGTCCTCGCAATAGACCCCGCCCCTGCCTTCGAGCTCCTCGGCGGTCGCCGCCCAGCACGAGGTCGCCGAGCCCTGGGGGATGGTCTTCCACTGGAAGCCGGTGTCGCGCGAGGTGACGCGCGCCATCAGCGCCGCGCGCATTTCCTCGGTCATATGGCGGCCGAGGTTGGTCTGGATCCCGCCCGGATGCACCGCGTAGGCGTGGATGCCGAGCACTGCGTAGCGCGCCTCGATCCCCACCGAGAACAGCACGTTGGCGGTCTTGGAATGGCCGTAGGCGATCCACGGATCATAGGGGCGGTGCTCGAAGAACGGATCGTCGAAATCGACCGGGGCGAAGTGGTGCCCGCGGCTCGAGAGGTTGACGATGCGCTTCAGCGCCCCGCGCTCGATCAGCGGGAAGAGCTCGCCGGTCAGCGCGAAGTGGCCGAAATGGTTGGTGCCGATCTGCATCTCGAACCCGTCATGCGTGTGCAGGAACGGGGTCGCCATCACCCCGGCATTGTTGATCAGGATGTCGATCTTCTGGAACCGCTGCCGCGCGCGCGAGGTCGCGGCGCGGATGTTCTCGAGGCTGGTGAGGTCGACCGTGATCGTCTCGAGCTGCGCCTTGGGGTGATCGGCCTTGATCGCGGCGACGCTCTCGTCGAGCTTGCCCTGATCGCGCCCGGCCATGATCACCTCGGCGCCCCGGCTCGCCATGGCGCGGGCGGTCTCCTGCCCGAGGCCGGAGTTGGCCCCCGTGATGAACACCGTGCGCCCCGACAGGTCCTTGCCTGCCAGCACCTCGTCGGCGGTGCTGCCCCAGCCGAATTCGTGCATTGCCCTCTCCCTTGGTTATGGCCTCAGTTCATATAGAAATTCGGGATCGAGTTGTTCCCCCACCTTGAAGGTGATGTCCGCGATCTTGGCAAAGCCGTAGCGCTGGTAGAAGCGCTGTGCGCCGAAGTTCTCGGCATAGACGCTGAGCAGAATGGCATCGTTGCCATGTTCGCGCGCGTGGGCGATGGCCCAATCCATCAGAGCAGCGCCGATGCCGTGGCCGGTGTGGGTCGGCAGGGCATAGAGCTGGCCCAGTTCGATGGGGTCGCGCGCCTCGGTGTAGCCGCCGAACTTCGTCGGGTAGCGCAGCTTGCAGAAGGCGACGAGCTGGCCGTCGTCTTCCACCAGTCGGTGCGTGCAGCTCCCGCCCGCGATCTCGCCCGCGACCGCCTCGGGATTATGCACTTCGGCAAGGAAGGTGGCGAGGTCTTCGGGCGTGTAGAGGTCTCCGAAGGCAGCAACGAAGGTTTCCGCGCCGAGCCGGGCGAGGGCGGGGGCATCGGCGAGCGTGGCGGGGCGGTAGATCATGCGCGCAGCCCTAGCGCGCGGAAAGCGCACTGTTAAGCTGGCGAAACGGACGGGGCCGCGTTACACCCTGTCGCCATGAAGAAATTCCTCGCACTGGTTGCACTCGCCCTCATGTCCCAGCCCGCTCTTGCCCAGGACGCCCCGAAGTGGTCGCTGGCTATCCACGGCGGGGCAGGCACGCTCGACCCTGCGCAGATGACGCCCGAAAAGCGCGCGGCCTACGAGGCGGATTTGCAGCGCGCGCTCGATGCGGGGGCGAAGATCCTTGCAGACGGCGGTAGCGCGATGGACGCGGTCAAGGCCGCGATCGTGATCATGGAGGATTCGCCGCTGTTCAACGCCGGCAAGGGCGCGGTGTTCACGTGGGACGGGACCAACGAACTCGACGCCTCGATCATGGACGGGCGCGACCGCAGCGCGGGCGCGGTCGCGGGGGTGAAGACGGTCAAGAACCCGATCCTGCTCGCTGACACGGTGCGCACCCGGAGCGAGCACGTGTTCCTCGTCGGCAAGGGCGCGGAGGAATTTGCGGTCTCCAAGGGCTTTGCGGTGATGCCGCCCGAATATTTCGCCACCCAGGCGCGGCGCGAGGCGCTGGAGCGGCTGAAGGCGGAGAAGCTCTCGGCGCTCGATGTCGACCACAAGTTCGGCACGGTGGGCGCGGTGGCGCTCGACCAGAGCGGCAACATGGCGGCGGGCACCTCCACGGGCGGAATGACCGGCAAGCGCTGGGGCCGCGTGGGCGATGCGCCGATGATCGGCGCGGGGACCTATGCGGATAACCGCGCCTGCGCCGTGTCGGCGACGGGGTGGGGGGAATATTTCATCCGCGTGGGCGTGGCGCACGAGATTTGCGCGCGGTTGCGAACGTGGTGGACTGTGGACCCGCAAACAATGGCATCGGCTTTGGGAGAGGCGCTCGAAAAGGCAGGCTCTGATGATGCCAATTCGTTTGAGCTTAGGTTGCCTAGTGCTCCAGAAGATTTAGCGCAGGCAATCGCCGACGACGTCATGGCCGACGTCGCGGCGCTCGGCGGCGATGGCGGGGTGATCCTCGTCACGCCCGCGGGCGATGCGATCTTCAGCTTCAACACCACCGGCATGTATCGTGGCCGCGCGACCAGCGCCGGTGTCAACGAAGTGGCGATCTTCGGCGGCGAGGAGAAGGCTTCGGCGACGCCGGATCACTAAAGCCCCTTCCCTGCGGGGAAGGGGTTGGGGATGGGGGCTCTGCCCTCTCAGGCGTGGAGCCC
>NZ_LSJS01000057.1 GCF_001557325.1 Erythrobacter donghaensis | reverse complement strand
GGCGGGCGCGATTCCCGCCTATGTGCGCCTGATCGAACGCCTCGAAGAGGTGAGCGATTTCGACCGCCGCACCGAAGGGCTGGCCGAGGGCGAGGTGCTGGTGCGCCGCGCCGCCGAAGGCCAGGGGCTGACCCGGCCCGAACTCGCGGTGCTGCTGTCCTCCGGCAAGCTTGCATTGCAGGCGGCAATCGAGGCGAGCGACCTGCCTGTCGATCCGGTACTCGAACCGCTGCTGCTCGCGCGCTTCCCGGCGGCGATGCGCAAGACCTTTGCCGCCGAGATCAAGGGCCACCGGCTGCGGCGCGAGATGATCGCGACGAGCCTCTCCAACCGCATCGTCAACCGGCTCGGCATGGTCCATCCCTTCGAACTCGCCGAGGAGGAAGGCGTCGGCCTTGCCGAGGTTGCCGCGGCTTTCGTCGTCACCGAGAACCTGTTCGGGCTGGAAGCGCTGTGGCGCGATCTCGAGAGCGCCGCCATGCCCGAGACCGCCCGCCTCGCGCTGTTCGACCGGCTGGCGGCGGCGGTCGGCAACCTCATGAGCGACGTGCTGCGCACCGCCGCGGGCAAGGTCGCCGCGGGCACGATGATCGCGACGCTCTCCGAGGGTGTGACCGCGCTGGTCGCAGGCCGCGAGGAGCTGCTCACCGAGGAGCCCCGCGCCCGCTCGAAGGCGCTGCGCGACGGCTTCGTCGGCGTCGGCGCGCCCGAGGGGCTGGCGCAGCGCGTCACCTGCCTGTTCGATTTCGACGGGGCGGTGGGCCTCGCACAGGCCGCGCGCAGCGGCGGGATCGAGCCGCGCCTCTTGACCCACGCCTTCACCGACATCGGCACCGCGCTGGGCCTCGACTGGGCGCAGGGCACGGCGGCGCACATGAGCCCCTCGGACGTGTGGGAGCGGCTGCTGATCTCGGGCCTCGCGCGCGATTTCCAGCAGATGCGGATCGAGTTCCTGCGGCGGCTGATGCGGGCGGGCGGCGGCAAGGCCGACCCGCGCGCTGCGGTGGCCGAATGGACGGCGCGCAACAGCCAGGGCGTCGCCCAGTTCCGCAAGCTCGTCGCCCGCGCCCAGGCCCGCCCGCCGGTGGGCGCGGCGATGCTGGCGCAGATCGCCAGTCAGGCGAGGAACCTGCTGGAGCGGTGAACGAAAAGGCCCCCCTCCAGGGAGGGGGTGTGCCGATCGCAGCCTCACTCGCTCTCGCACCAGCAGGTTGACCCCCGCCGGAATTGCGGCAAGTCAATTCGCCAGGGTCAGCGGAAGGGCATAGCGGCGCAATGACATCCACCAACCAGCAGGCTGTCGTCCATGGGGACGTCGTGATCGTCGGCACCGGGCACGGCGGCGCGCAGGCGGCGATCGCCTTGCGCCAGCACGGGCACGAGGGCTCGATCGTGATGATCGGCCGCGACGACGCGCCGCCCTATGAACGCCCGCCGCTCTCGAAGGAATATCTCGCGGGCGACAAGGGCTTCGAGCGGATCATGATCCGGCCCGAGAAGTTCTGGGCGGAGAAGAATATCGACCTCCGGCTCGGCGCGGCGGTGACCGCGATCGACCCGGCGCGGCGGACGCTGACGCTCTCGGACGGCGCCAGGGTCACCTATCGCAAGCTGATCTGGTCGGGCGGCGGCGATCCCCGGCGGCTGCCGGTGCCGGGCGCGGTGCTGCCCGGCGTGTTCTACGTCCGCGACAAGCGCGATGCCGATGCGATGATGCAGGCACTGGCCGATGGCGCGCGGCGCGCGGTGGTGATCGGCGGCGGCTATATCGGGCTCGAGGCGGCGGCGGTGCTGCGCAAGCTTGGCTGCGAGGTGGTGCTGGTCGAGATGCTCCCCCGCCTGCTGGCGCGGGTGGCGGGCGAGGCCTTGTCCGACTTTTACGCCGCCGAGCACCGTCGGCAGGGGGTGGACATCCGCCTCTCCACCGGCGTGCATTCGGTGCTGGGCGAGGCCGCGGGGCGCGTCACCGGCGTGCGCCTCGACACCGGCGAGGAGGTGCCCTGCGACATGGTCATCGTCGGCATCGGCATCGTGCCTGCCGTCGCGCCGCTGATCGCGGCCGGCGCGGCGGGCTCGAACGGGGTCGATGTCGACTTCTGCTGCCGCACCACCCTCGACGATGTCTATGCCATCGGCGACTGCGCGGCGCACGCCAATCCCTATGCGGGCAACGCGGTGATCCGGCTCGAATCGGTCCAGAACGCGCATGACATGGCGAACACGGTCGCCCGCGCGATCATGGGCGAGAAGGAGGCCTACAACGCGCTGCCGTGGTTCTGGTCGAACCAGTATGACCTGAAGCTCCAGACCGCAGGGCTGAGCCTCGGATACGACCAGACGATCCTGCGCGGCGATCCGGAGAGCCGCAAGTTCACCGTGGTGTACCTCAGGAACGGCGTGCCGATCGCCTTCGACTGCGTGGGGACGATGAAGGATTACGTTCAGGCGCGAAAGCTGCTCGAGAGCGGTTGCGGCCGGATCG
>NZ_LSJS01000056.1 GCF_001557325.1 Erythrobacter donghaensis | reverse complement strand
TCCATGTCCTGCTGAAGGGGGCGACTCGCTTCCCGCGATTACCCCATGTGGACGCTGCTCCTCTCCTTCAAGAGCAACGCAGCGCTGATGGCCGATAGCGGCGCGGCCTTCGCGGCGCCCTACACCCTCGAGAACTACGCCGCGATCCTCCAGGGCTCGCTGACGCTGCAATGGCTGGCGAACAGCCTGATCGTCGCGACCGGGGCGACGATCGGCGTGCTCGTCCTGTCGAGTCTTGCCGGATACGGCTTCGCGCGGCTCGAATTCCCGTTCCGCCGCACGCTGTTCGTGATCGTGCTGCTGGGTCTTGCCGTGCCCGAGCAGGCAGTGATCCTGCCGCGTCACCAGCTGTTCGCGATGCTGGGCCTCCACAATTCCTACCCTGGCCTGATCCTGCCGAGCCTCACCGGCAGCTTCGGGGTGTTCTTCATGACCCAGTATTTCCGCGCGATTCCCCGGGAGCTCGACGAGGCGGCGCTGCTCGACGGCGCATCGCGCTTCACGCTGTTCTGGAAGGTGCTGTTGCCGCTCACCTTCCCAGCGCAGGCGACGCTCGGCGTGTTCACCTTCCTTGCCGCCTGGAACGACTACTGGTGGCCACTGATCTCGGCGACGACGAGCGACTATTTCACCCTCACCGTCGGCCTCGCCTCGGCGCAGATGAACTATGCGCAGACCAGCGGATTGGGCTTCCTGATGGCACAGGCCGTGTTCGCTTCGATCCCGATCCTCGTCGTCTACATCGCCTTCCAGAAGCAGATCGTGCGCGCGATGGCGGGGACGGCGGTGCGATGATGAGGGTGCGGGCGCTCGCCTTCGGCTTCGCGGTTCTGCTGGCGGGCTGCGCGCCTGCCGACGAGCGGCCCGAGATCGTCGTCCAGCGCTTCTTCGGCGAATGCGGCGCGGCCTATGGGGAAAGCACCGATGTCGCCGCCGCCGAGACCGAATGCGGGATTCTGACGACGCTCATCAACCGCTTCGCGGCCGAGAACCCCGACATTCGCGTCAAGGTCAATGTCGTGGCATGGCCGGGCTACCCGCAGCTCGCCGCGCAGATCGCGGCCGGCGACCCGCCCGACCTCGTGACGATGCACCAGTCGGTGATCCCCGACTATGCCGGGCGCGGGCTGATCGAGCCGGTCGAGCCGCTGCTGGCGCGCGCGCGGATCGATCCGGCCAGCTTCACCCCGGCCGCGCGCGCGGGGGTGGAGAAGGAAGGCCGGCTCTACGCGATGCCGTGGGACACCATCGGGCGGCTGTGGCACATCAACACCGCGCTGATGGCCGAAGCCGGGCTGATGCGCGGCGGCAGGCCGGTGCTGCCCAATTCGCCGGAGGAGCTGCTGGCGCAGGCGCGGCAGTTCAAGCAGCGCACCGGCAAGCCCTACCTGATCCAGGCGCAGGTCAGCGCGCCCGATTTCCACGTGGCGCTGCTCTACACCTACCTGCTCGCGCAAGATGCGGTGATCTTCCCGGACGAGCGGCACATCCGCCTCGACACGCCGCAAGCGCACGCGATCGTCACCGTGTTGCGGCAGCTGAACGCGGAAGGCCTCACCACCCTCAACCAGGATTTCCCCGCCGCCACGGCGAGCTTCATCCGGGGCGAGGGCGGGATCTTCCCGGTCGGAACATGGATGCTCGGGCCTTACGAGGCCGAGGCGGCACGGCCCGGATCGCCGCTCCACGGCAACTACGCGGTCGCCCCCTTCCCGCGGCTGTGGGGCGAGGCGGCGGGGTTCGTCGACGGTCATGCCTGGGTCGTCCCCGCCGCGCCGCGCCCGCCCGCCGAACGCGCCGCGATGGCGCGCTTCCTCGCCTTCCTTGCGCGCTACAATTACGACTGGTCGCGCACCGGGCAGCTGCCCGCTTTCGCGCCGGTGGTCGAGAGCGCCGCCTTCCGCGCTCTCCCCCACCGCGCCGACATTGCTGCGCTCGCCCGCACCGGGCGGCAGCTGCCCGGTTATGTCGAGCGCCAGAACGCCGTCCAGGGCCTGATCGGCGAGGAGCTCGAGGCGGCGATCACCGGGGCAAAGCCGGTCGATGCGGCATTGAAGGATGCCGAGCGGCGGGTGAACCGGCTCTATGCGCAGATGATGTGAGGCGCCTCAGGCCCGCGCTTCGGCATCGGCGATCAGCGCCATCACGTCCTCGATCAGCGCCTGCATCGCCGCCTTCGCCGCGACCGGATCGCGCGCCGCGATCGCGGTCAGCACCGCGCGATGCTGCGGCAGGCTCGCGGTGCGGCCCTTGAAGCGGTTGGTGAAGCGGATCGAGGTTCTGAGCGCGGTAGAGACGACATCGCGGAACTGCGCGTAGAAGGGGTTCGCCGAGGCCTCGAGCACCGCGATGTGGAAGGCGATGTCGGCCTCCAGCGGATCATCGTCGCCCGCCTCGGCCGCGACCATCCGCTGGTAGCCCGCCTCGATCGCCGCGATCCCCTTGGCATCGGCCGTCCCTGCCGCAAGCGCCGCCGCCATCGGCTCGATCGCGATCCTGAGCTCGCTGAACTGGCGCAGCAGATCGAGCGAGAACTTGCGTTCCAGCATCCAGCGCAGCACGTCGGGATCGAACAGGTTCCAGGCCCGTGTCGGCTGGACGCTGGTGCCCTTGCGCGGGCGCGCCGCCAGCAGGCCTTTGGCGGTCAGCATCTTCACCGCCTCGCGCGTGACCGAGCGGCTGACCTCGTACTGCTTGGCAAGATCGGCCTCGGTCGGGAAGGGAATGGCGTCATAGGCGCCCACCACGATCGCCTTGCCGACGGAATCGAGCAGCGCATAGGTCAGGTTCCGGCCCGAGCCGACGGTTTCCATCTTCATCATGTGCGAGAAGCCCCTTTCTCGTCTTTTTGCGAAGGTTGCAGATAACGCTCCGCGACGCAATCCAGAGGCTTACGCACGGGCTGCAACTGTCACCCGCCGCGCGATCAGCGCGGTGTCGGCGAGCAGGCGCATCGGCTCGCAGTCGACCGCAAGCGAGCCGGCCGGCACCAACCGGGCGAAGCGGGCATAGATCGCCGCATATTCCGCGAAGGGCCCGAGCGGATGCGCCGTGCCATCGACCACCAGCCGCGCCCCGCCGCCCTCGATTGCGATCGAGCGGCCTGCGCGCGTGGTGAGGCGGATCGACCACGCCTCCTCGCCCTGCTCGCGCCAGTCGAACCGTGCCGCGCGGTCGCGCCCGGCAAAGCGCAGGCATGCCGCGATCGGGGCCTGCCTGCCTTCGGGTATCACCAGTTCGGCCGCCTCTAGCTCGAGCCGCTCGGGCAGGATCGCGGTGACAATCGAGAGCGCGTTGACCCCTGTATCGAACACGCCGAACCCGTCAGGCTCCCAGATCCACTCCTGACCGGGGTGCCACTTCGTCACGTCCTCGCGCCAGTCGATGGCAAGGCTGGCGAGCTGCTCGCCCTCGAGCAGCGCGGCGGTCGGGGCGACTGCGGGGGCATATTGCGAATGCGAGGCGGCGAACAGGCAGGTTCCGGCGGCGCGCGCCAGCGCGATCAGCCCCTCGAGCTCGCCTAGGGTTGTCGCCGGCGGCTTCTCGAGCAGCACCGCGAGCCCCGCGTCGATCGCCTGGGCGGCGATGGCGCGGCGCACGCGCGGCGGGGTGCAGATCGCCACCGCGTCGAGCCCGCCCGGCATCGCCTCGAGCACGGCGGCAAGGTTCGGGAACACCGGCACCCGCGCATCCCCCACCTCACCCGGGCTGACCACCGCGACAAGCTCGAACCCCGGATGCGCGGCGATCGCGGGGGCGTGTTCGGTGCGGGCGATCTTGCCGTAGCCGATGATCGCAATCCGGATCGGGGGGCGGATTGTCACGCGTGCGTCTCCCTCTGCGCCAGCGCGGCGGTGAAAGCGCGGGCGCGTGCGGCAACCTCGGCGGCGCTCATGCCGGGGGCATAGAGCGCGCTGCCGAGCCCGAACCCGTCGGCCCCGGCGGCGCGGTAGGCGGCCATGGCAGCGGGGTTGATTCCGCCGACCGGCAGCAGCGGCACGCCGCGCGGCAGCACTGCCCGCAGCGCCTTGACCACAGCAGGCGAGGCCATCTCGGCCGGGAACAGCTTGAGCGCATCGGCCCCGGCCTCGAGTGCGGCGAAGCATTCGGTGGGGGTGAGGCAACCGGGGGCAGCTGCCATTCCGGCTGCCTTGGCGGCCCGGATGACCCCGGCGTCGGTGCCCGGGGCAACGATCAGACCGCCGCCGGCGTCGGCCACGCGGGCAACGTCGGCAATGGCGATCACCGTTCCCGCCCCGATCAGCGCCCGCCCCTCGAGCCGCGCCGCCAGCCGCGCGATGCTGGTGAAGGGGTCGGGGGAATTGAGCGGCACCTCGATGATCGTGATCCCTTCGGCGACCAGCGCCTCGCCGACCGCGACGGCATCCTCGGGCGGAAGGCCGCGCAGGATCGCGACCAGCGGGCAGGCGGCGAAATGGCGGGTAAAGGCGGCGGCGGGGGCCTCGGTCATGCGAATTCCTTCAGAAGCGCGCGGCAACCGGCGCGGAAGGCGGCGTTGCCGTCGATCGCCGGGGCACTTGCGGCAGGCTCGCCCCGCACCTGCGCGATGGCCGCGGCGTAGAGCGCGGTGAGATCGGGCCGACCGATCAACGACGGCACCTCGCCCCCGCTCTCGCGCAGACCGGCACGCACCTCGGCACCGATCAACAGCCCGCTGACATAACCAGCCCCGTCGATCATCGGCGCATCGAGCAGGTGCGCGGCGCGCAAGGCGAAAAGCTGGCCGAGCGGATCGCCGCCCGCCGAGGCGACGACACCGGCGGCAAAGCCGGGGCCGGTCTGCGCCTTGCCCCGCATCTGCGGCGCAAGGATCGAATGCTTGCCCAGCAGAGCGAAGATCTCGCCCGTCATCCAGGTCGAGAAACCCGCGATCCGCCCGCCGCGCAGCCGCACCCACTTGGCGTGCGTGCCGGGCAGGCAGACTGTCGCATCCCCGGATACCAGCCCGCTGGCGAGCGCGCCGATGATCTGCACCTCCTCGCCGCGCATCACCCCGGGTGCATCGCGGCGTTCCTGCGCGACCCCGGGGATTATGCCGGTGCGCGCGTCGATCCACACGATCGCCTCGGCGACCGTCCGGGCATCGGCAGGGCAGGCGACATAGGGCGTCTCGCGCCAGCCGCGGTTCGATCCGACCATGCCGCCCATCAGCATCGGCAGATCGCCGAGCCAATCGCGCAGCGCGGCGACCTCGCGCGCGAAGTCGTCCGGGCCGAGGGTCAGGACGCCGGCCTCATCCACGCACCCCGCCTCGGCGCCGCCATCGGGGCCGAGACGCCAGGCGCGGCGGTTGGTCGTGCCCCAATCGACCGCGATGAATGGCTCCCCACCGATGAAGCTGCCGATCAACCTCTGGCTCCCTTGCCGCTTGCCTTGAATTATTTATCTTATAAATAAGACTCAATCAAATGCCAGCAGCGAAGTGCGCGCCCCATGAAGATTGCCCGTATCGAGACCTTTCTGGTGCCGCCGCGTTGGCTGTTCGTGCGGGTCGAGGCCGATGACGGCAGCGCCGGGTGGGGCGAGGCGAGCCTGGAAGGGCATGGCGAGGCCGTCGTCGGCGCCTTCGAGGCGATCCGCGACCGGGTGATCGGCGCCGATCCGCGGGCCATCGAGGACATCTGGCAGACCTGCTATCGCGGCGGCTTCTATCGCGGCGGGCCGGTGCTGATGTCGGCGATTGCCGGGCTCGACCAGGCGCTGTGGGACTGGAAGGGCCGCCATTACGGCCTCCCCGCCCACGAGATGCTCGGCGGCCGCGTGCGCGAGCGGGTGCGCGCCTATGCCTGGATCGGCGGCGACCGTCCCGACGACATCGCCGCTGCCGCCGCCGCGCGCCGCGCGCAGGGCTTCACCGCGGTCAAGATGAATGCGACCGGCGACATGGCGATGCTCGCCGCGCCGCGCTTTGCCGAGGTGATCGCGCGGGTCGAGGCGGCGCAAGGCGAGGGCATGGATGTCGCGCTCGATTTTCACGGCCGCCTGCACCGTCCGATGGCCAAGCAGCTCGCCCGCGCGCTCGAGCCGCTCGGGCTGCTGTTCATCGAGGAGCCCGTCCTATCGGAGAATGCCGAGGCGCTCGGCCAGATCGCCGCGCTCACCGCGACGCCGATCGCGATGGGCGAGCGGCTCTATTCGCGCTGGGACTTCAGGCCGCTGCTGGAGTCCGGCGCGGTCGATGTGATCCAGCCCGATCTCAGCCACGCCGGCGGCCTCAGCGAATGCCGCCGCATCGCCGCCATGGCCGAGGCCCATGACGTGGCGGTTGCCCCGCATTGCCCGCTCGGGCCGCTGGCACTGGGCGCCTGCCTCCAGCTGGCCGGCTGCGCGCCCAATGTCGTGCTTCAGGAGATGTCGCTCGGCATCCACTACAACATCGGACACGACCTGCTCGAGTTCATGACCGATCCGGGGGTGCTGACCCCGGTGGATGGCCACCTCGTGATCCCCGGCGGCCCGGGTCTCGGCATTGCCATTGACGAAGCCCGCGTCCGCGCCGCCGCCGCCAGCCCGCATCGTTGGCGCAACCCCCTGTGGCGCCACGCCGACGGCAGTCTTGCCGAGTGGTGACTCGCGCCGGGCTTGCCTTATTAAAACGTATTTATATTATATATAGCGACTAAAGGGGAGCAATCGGCTAATCTGCGTGATGGAACCGCCGCCGGAAGAGCGGCGAGAACACGACAACAAGGGGAGATGGACAATGCGTGCGATCACATTGATGCGGTGCTCGGCTTCGGCCGCCGCGATGAGCCTGCTGGCGGGCGCGGCCCATGCGCAGGAG
>NZ_LSJS01000055.1 GCF_001557325.1 Erythrobacter donghaensis | reverse complement strand
CAACGCTCTTCTCGAGTTCGCCCCAGACCTTCGCCGCCATCGATGCCGAGATCGCGCGCGGGCACCAGCTCGCCGATGCGATCGAGCGCATCGCTCATCCCACCCGCTGACACCCCATCACCAAAGGATCCCTATCTCCATGCCTCTCCACCTCGTCACCCCCTTCGACCGGACCGACCCGTCCGAAGACGAACAGCCCGTCAGCCAGCCAGTCCAGACCTTGCGCTCGCGCATGGCCGATGGCTGCTACATTCTGCTTCGCGGCTGCCTGTTTCTCGGCTCATCCTACCTGATGGCGCTGGGCCTGCCGCTGCTGTTCTTCCTGCTGTTGTCGGGCGGCAATCCCGATGCCTTCTTCGCCCATGTCGCCAATCTCGGTGACCGCTTCCTGGCGGCCGACCTCGCACGGCGCGTGACTTTCCTCGGCCAGTGCAAGTTCGTTCTGATCGGTCTCGCGACGCTCGTCGTCGTGTGGCGCATGCCGCGCTTCATCCGCGACCTCGACCGCGAACTCTCGGGAGAAAAGCTGTGAAGAACATTCTGGCAACGTCGGGCCTGCGCTGGCGGCTTGCATCGATCAATCTCACCGCTGTCGTGGTCGGCGCCGGCATGATCGGTCAGGTGCTGTGGGGTGTCTGGGCGACGGACAAGCTGCTCACCCTGGAAAAACGCGAGGTCGTCACGGTCCAGCTGAGCCGGATCATGGGCGACTTCATCGAAGCCGAAGCGCGTGCCGGTCGGCCGCCTGAAGAAACCAGACTGCGCGTCCAGGCCTACCTCAAGGCCGTGGAAGCCTCGGTACAGAAGCTCGGCCGCGAAGGTCGGACAGTTCTGGTTGCCGAAGCAGTGGTCGCCGGGAGCACACCGGACCTGACCGGGTCTGTGCGTGCCGATGTTGTGCGCCGGATGGGAGCCATTCCCGATGCAGCCCGCTGATCTCTTGATCCGCTCAGCTTCGGCGCGCCGGCTCGTGCTTTGGGGCGGGCTCGGTGCCGGGGCGCTGGCGCTCT
>NZ_LSJS01000054.1 GCF_001557325.1 Erythrobacter donghaensis | reverse complement strand
CTGCTGCGCGAGGCGGACGGCGCATCGCCGACCGCCTCGCGCAGCAGATCGAGCCGCCGCACCGCGCTCTCGCGGCCCGAGAGGATCGTCAGCACTTCCGGAGCCCCCGACAGGTCGAGCCGCACCACCACGCTCGCATCGGGCTGGCGCACCAGGAAGGCGCGGCTGTGCGCCGGCAGCGAGCGGATCAGCGCGAATTCGTGGCTGGTGAGGCCGAAGCCGTCGCAGTAATCCTCGGGCCGCGCGCGGCTGTTGGGCATGAACACCATCGTCGCGGTCTGCTCGACCAAGGCGGTCGAGATGCGGCTGTCGAGCGCGTCGCGCGCCGACTGGGTCGCGAAACCGACGAGCGCGTTGCGCTTGCGCAGCGTCTTCAGCCAGTCGCGGATGCGTGCGGCGAAGACCTCGTCGTCCAATGCCTTCCAGCCCTCGTCGATCAGGATCATGGTCGGCTGGCCGTCCAGCCGCTCGTCGATGCGGTGGAACAGGTACATCATGGTCGGCGTGCGCAGGCGCGGGTTCTCGAGCAGCGCGGTCATGTCGAAGCCCATCACGCGGGTTTCGAGATCGAGCCGGTCGGCGGCATTGTCGAACAACCAGCTGTGCTCGCCCTCCCCGATCCACGCGCCGAGGCGATCCGCCAGATCGCCCGGCTCGGGGCGGCGGGCACCGGCGAGCAGCTCCTTGAAGTGGCGCAAGCGCCGCAGCGAGGGGTCGTTGGCATAGGTCGCATCGACCGCCGCGGAGAGCGTCGCGAATTCCTCCGGCCCGTCGGCCTTGAGCAGCACGGCGAGCCAGTCGCGCAGGAAGGCGCGGTTGGCCGGGGTGTCGGGGAGGCCAAGCGGGTTGAACCCGGTCGGCAAGCCCGGCGCGATCCGGTCATAGCGCCCGCCGATCCCGCGGATGAACAGCTCCGCGCCGCGATCCTTGTCGAACAGGATGGTGCGCGGCTTGAACTTCTGCGCCTGCGCGGCGAGGAAGTTCATCACCACGGTTTTCCCCGAACCGCTCGGCCCGATGACCGAGAAATTGCCGAGGTCGCCGTGGTGGAAGTTGAAGAAGAACGGCGTCGCGCTGGTGGTCTCCAGCAGGGTCACCGCATCGCCCCAGTGGTTGCCGCTCGCCTGCCCCAGCGCAAAGCCGTGGAAGCTGCCGAAGCCTGCCATGTTGGCCGAGGAGATCAGCGCGCGGCGGACGATATATTCCTCGTTCCCCGGGAACTGCGCCCAGAAGGCGGGCTCGAGATTGGTATCCTCGCGCACCGCGATCGCGCCGGTGTCGGCCAGCGCCGCGGCGCAGGCGGCCATGGCGTCGTCCAATCGGGGGAGCGTGGTCTCGCGCACCAGCACGGTCAGGTGATGGTCGCCGAAGCCCACCGCCCCGTTGCCGAGGCTGTCGCGCGCGGCGAGCATGTCGGCCCGCTCGGCGGCGGCCTCTTCATCGACCGAGCGAGAGCGCCTGAGCGCGAGGTCGATGCGTTCCTTGGCGGTGGTGCGCTCGTTGGGGGCGTAACTCTCTGTGACGACCATCTCGAACGGCAGGCGCAGCAGGTTGTCGAGCAGGCCGGGCGAGGTTGCCTCGGGATAGTCCTTGAGGCCGAGGATCGCAGCGAAATCGGGTGCGGCGCTGCCACGCAGCTCCATCGCGTCGAGCCCGAAGGAGGCGCGGCGATAGGGCAGCATGTGGCCGATGTCGGTGTCTTCCGAAGGGCGCCGGACAGGGCGCATCTCGCCGTTGTAGAGCGCGCTCAGCAGCTCGAGCATTTCCGAATTGGTGCCGCTGGAGCCGGGGGCCTGATAGTCCCCCAGCACCGCTGCGCCATAGCTCTGCAAACTGGCGACGAGGCCGGTGATCGCGGCCTTGAGGCTGCGCAGGTCCTTGGGATCGGCCTCGAGCTCGTCGGCCCCCGCGCGGCTGAACATCTTCGAGAGCCGCTCGGGCAGTCCGGTCTTGCCGCGCGCGGGGCGGCGGATCAGGGTGACGAACTGGTCGTTGATGAACAGCGATCCGCCCGCCAGCCGCTGCTTCCAGCGCGCGTCGATATGGCGCGACAGGGGATCGGGGAACTCGGCGTCGAGCTCAACTTCCACACGGCGGCGGATAACGTGGTGATAGAGCACGAAACGCGCATCGAGCGTGCTCCGCAGCATCACCTCGCGGGTGGCGGCGTGGGCGTTGAGGGCATCCGAATCCTCGGTCTCGAACAAGAGGCCGGGCACCTGGATCGCGCTCATCACCGAGCCATCGCGCAGCAGCACGGTGTTCTCGTCGACGAGGCGCGCATAGGGCAGGCGGTCGCCGACGCGGGATTCCTTGGCGCTCCAGGCGGCGGCTCCGATCCACTTCACCATGACGGGCAATCCTTAAGGCGCATAGGAGTTGCACCCCCAGCGCTTGAAATTGGGCACGCGCGGGCACTTCGAGACCTTGGTGATCCACAGGTCGAAGATGCGCGGTTCGCGCAGCGAAGCGAAGTAGCCGACCCCGTGCATCACGAGCGGAATGATCAGGAAGCCGACGAGGAACAGGCCATTCTGGATCAGCAGGTTCCTCAGGATCAGGAAGGCGATCGTCGTCACCATCATGTTGATGATGAAGAAGTTCATCGTCACGCCCGCGAACATCTGCGGGCGGGTGAGCGCGCGGTGGACAGGGTTGCGGACGAGATCGGTCATGGACTTATCCAGCCGCCGCCTGGATGCCGGCGACGATGGTGGTCGCGCCGAACAGGATGAAGACGCCGATGATCACGGTCGCGCCGAAGCGCCAGTTCATCCGGCCGGTGAGCATCATGAAGCCGATCGCGGCGACCGCCATCACCGCGATGGTGGTCGCGACCGTGCCGAGCAGGGTGCCCTGGAGCCACAGGAGCGCGTTGTTGATCGGGCCCGAACCGGCGGGATCCGCGCCTTGCGCGAAGGCGGCGGAATGCGCCGAGACGAGCGCGAGCGCGGCGGCAATACGGGCGGGAATACGAAGCTGCGGCATCATGTCTTTCTCGGTTTCTCGTTCAGGCGTTCGCGCGCGTGGGGTGGCCGGTTACCGGCCGGGTGCGCGCGCGTGGTTGGACAGTCGCCCCATGATGGCGGCGACATACTGCTTTGTCTCGCGGATATTGGGAATACCGCCGGCGCGCTCGACCCGTCCGGGGCCGGCATTATAGGCGGCGAGCGCCTTCTCGATATCGCCGCCAAACCGATCGAGCTGTTCGCGCAGGTAACGCGCCCCGCCCTCGAGATTTGCGAAAGGATCATTGGGGTTGACGCCGAGATAGCGCGCCGTGCCCGGCATCAGCTGCGCGAGCCCCTGCGCCCCCACCGGCGAGCGCGCGTTCTCGTTCCAGCGGCTTTCCTGCCACACCAGCGCCTCGAGCAGGCTGGGCGAGAGGTCGAAGCGGACGGAGAGCTCGGCGATCTTTGCCGCATAGCGCGCAGGGACGCCGCGCGCGGCCTGCGCGGGATCGGCGATCGCATAGGCCGGGATCGGCGGCACCTCGCCGGGCAGCACCGGCTCGGCCGGCGTGCCCGTCGGCGCAGCGGAAGGCGCAGGCACCGCGCTCTGGCCGGCGAGCGGGCCCGCGACCCAGCGCGCGCCCCCTGCATCCAGTTCCAGCACATCGGCACGCGCCTCGGCAGCCTGGCCGAACGCAAGTCCGGCACCCGCAGCAATTGTCATGACGCGGCAAGCCGCGGCGAGAATCATGTCTCGGCCCTCCAGAGTGTCCCCCTTTGTCTATCCTAAATGACAGGCAGGTGACAGTATGAGGAAAGCCCCGAGTTGGTTACCGGCGGGTTACCGGGGCGTCCATTGGCGCAATATCGCGCAAGTGTGCCCCGGGCTCCACATCAAAGGATCAACGGTCGCGGTAGGTCAGCTGCCCGGCGGCGACGGCGGAACTGCGGAATTCGCCGCGCTCGAGCATCTTGAGCGCCTTGCGCGCCAGCCGCCGCGAATCGGTGGCGAGGCCGTCGGCGGTCTCGAGCTCGACCACCTCATGGCAGGCCAGAGCCTGGCGGAAGGCATCGCGGGCGCGGGTCTCGTCGCCGGTCTGGGCATAGGCGATGCCGAGATTGATCAGCACCGCGGCATCGTGCGGATCGGCGGCACTGGCTTTCTCGAGCACGGTGACGGCCTGTTGGGCACGGCCTGCGGCCAGCGTGCGCGCGGCGAGTTCGGGCGCCTCGGTGGCCTGTGCAAGCGGGCTTGCGGCGGCGAGCGCGAGAGCAAGAAAGGCAACGGACATGGGCATGGCTCCTCTTCTACAGGCACGCATAATGCATGGCTGGGGGAGTGAATGCAACATAACTGTAACATTGTCTTTTGTTTGTAATTTTATCGCCCAATCCACTGTAGAATCGTGAAATTTTTGTTACACCTGTCCTGCCGCGCGGTTACGGCAACGAAGATTTTTTTGTCATATTGGTCTTTCTTTGGTCATATTACGGCAAATGCAACCGCACTGTCATCCTGCAAGAATTCTGTCACGAACGACCCCTAGCGACCTCTCAGCGCATCCAACCAAGCGCCTAACTCGATTCTCGGCTCAAGAGGGGACCCACGCTCGTGAAAAACATCCAACGCACTCTGATTCTGGGTTGCAGCCTGGTCGCTCTGGCGGGTTGCGGCGCTGACGAGATCGTCTCGCCGGGCACCGGCGGCAACATCGAAGTCATCATCAACAACCCCGCGCCGACCCCGACGCCCACTCCGACGCCGACCCCGACTCAGTCGCTGGTCACCCCGGCCGCGGGCTGCCCGACCATCAACTCGACCGGCGGCCTGACCGATGCCGGCACGCTCGCGGGCCCGACCGGCACCTACCGCGTCTGCACCCTGCCCTCGACCGTCAACGCGACCGACACGCTGCCCTTCATCTCGGGCCTGCTCTACCAGATCTCGGGCTCGACGCTGGTCGGCACCGATCAGGGCTTCGGCACCACCAACAATGCCGTGACCCTGACCATCGAACCGGGCGTGATCCTGTTCGCCCAGGGCAACTCGGCGCTGATCGTCAACCGCGGCAACCGCCTGATCTCGAACGGCACCGCGACCCGCCCGATCATCTGGACCAGCCGCGACAACGTCATCGGCCTCGCCAACGACAACAGCCAGCAGCAGTGGGGCGGCGTCGTGCTGCTCGGCCGCGCTCGCGTGTCGGATTGCGCCACCGGCGGCGTCAACACCGATGGCACCTTCTCCCAGAACCCGACGTGCCAGCAGAACCTCGAAGGTTCGGCCGTCACCGTGCCCTACGGCGGCAACCAGGCGGCCGACAACTCGGGCTCGTTCACCTTCAACCAGATCCGCTTCTCGGGCTTCGAACTGGCGCCGGGCAACGAACTCCAGTCGCTGACCACCGGCGGCGTCGGTTCGGGCACCACCATCGCCAACCTGCAGTCGTTCAACAGCTCGGATGACGGCATGGAGTTCTTCGGCGGCGGCTTCAATATCCGCAACGTCGCTGCGATCGGCGCTTCGGACGACTCGATCGACGCCGACACCGGTGCGCAGATCAACATGGACACCGTTATCGCGGTGCAGCGCGCCAGCACCGGCGACTCGATCCTCGAGCTCGACTCGAACGACAACGTCGCGACCCCGATCACGGCATTCCCGCGCACCCGCCTGCAGATCAACAACGCCACGTTCGTCGAGCGGATTGCCGGTTCGAACGCTGCGATGCTGCGTCTGCGCGGCGGTGCGGCCTTCGGCCTCACCAACGCGGTCATGAACCGCCTTGACGGCACCGGCACGCACTGCGTGCGCGTTGACGAGCAGCTGACCGTCGACAACCTCATCGGGTTCAACTCGGTCGTCTGCGACGGCGGCGCCTCGAACCAGGTGCGCGGTGTTGCAACCGCGGCGGCGGCGATCACCGCCGGGTCGAACGTGAACCTCAACTTCACGATCACCCTCACCGACACCGTGGTGAACGGCACCGGCGAAAGCGGCGTGACCGCCTTCGACGCCACGCCGCGCTCGAGCTTCTTCGCTCCGGCCCGCACCTTCATCGGCGCGGTGCCGAACGCGGCAGCGCTCGACACCTTCCGCGGCTGGACCTGCAACTCGGCGGTGTTCAGCTTCGGCGGCACCGGCACTGCTTGCACGACCCTGCCGGTCTTCAGCTGATCGCGCCTTTCGAAACGGGGGGGCGCCGCGTCGTGACGCGCGCCTCCCCTTTCTTTCTTTGAGGCCCCGCGCGGGCCAAATCTGTTCAAAGGCCTATTCATGAGGGGGTCTCGCTTTATGTTGACCGGCACGCGCCTGGCAGGGCTGCTGCTTCTCACCACGTCACTCACCCTGCCCTCGATGCTGCAAGCGCAGGAAGTGACCGAGGACACCGTGACTGAAGCGGAAGCGGCGCAGGACCCGCTCACCGAACAGGTCGAGGGCGAACCCCCGGTCGAAGAGGCCGATATCTCGATCCCGGGCGGCGAGATCGTCGTCACCGGCCGCCGGGGCCGCAATCCCGAGCGCTCCTCGGGCCAGGTCCTCAACGTCCTCACCGAAGCCGACATCGCCCGCACCGGCGACGGCGACATCGCCGGCGCGCTCGGCCGCGTCAGCGGCCTGTCGCTGGTCGGCAACGGCCGCGTCTTCGTGCGCGGTCTCGGCGACCGCTATTCGCTCGCCCTGCTCAACGGCCTGCCGCTGCCGAGCCCCGAGCCGCTGAGCCGCGTGGTGCCGCTCGACATCTTCCCTACCAGCGTGATCTCCTCCTCGCTGGTGCAGAAGACCTATTCGGCCAACTTCCCCCTCGAATTCGGCGGCGGGGTGATCAACCTCACCACCAAGGCCGTGCCGACCGAGGACTTCCTGACGCTCAGCATCAGCGGCAGCGGCGACACCGAGACGACCTTCGAGAACGGCCTGACCTATTTCGGCAGCGACTGGGACGTCTTCGGTTTCGACAACGGCAACCGCGACATCCCTTCGAACCTGCAGGCCTTCTTCGACAGAGGCGAACGGATCGACCAGGTCAGCCCCGATGTCAGCGGCCCGATCGCAGCCCAGCTGTTCCCGACCAACCTCGTGACCTTGCAGCGCATTCCCAACCTGCGCCCCAACTTCAGCGCCAACATCACCGGGGGCTTCTCGGTCGAGCTGGGCGATGAAACCTATCTCGGCGTGATCGCCACGGGCGGGATCTCGAACAAGTATCGCAACCGCTCGGTGCTCAGCCAGGTCGGCAATGGCGATCTCAGCCAGCTCAACGAGACCAGCACCACCTTCATCACCGACAATAACGTGTTGGTGAATGCGCTGATCGGTGTCGGCCTCGACATCGGCGAGCATACGGTGCGCTGGACCAACCTCTACATCCGCGACACGCTCAAGACCGCGCGTCTCGGCGAGCGGACCGACTTCCTGCTCGGCGTCGACGGCATCGACTATCTCGAGCAGCAGACCGCCTGGTTCGAACGGCAGCTGATCGACACGCAGCTCGTCACCGAGCTGAACTTCGGGAAGCTCGGCATCGACCTGCGCGGCGGCTTTGCCCGTACGGATCGCGAGGCGCCGTACAACGCGACCTTCGAATATGTCCGCACCAACAACCCGGGCGATCCCTTCGGTGACCGGTACCTCGTCAATATCGGCGGGATCGCAGTGTCGGCCGCCCGTCCGCTGGTCGAATTCGACGATCTGCAGGAAGACCAGTATTTCGGCGGAATCGACGTCTCCTACGAATTGCTCGACACGCTCGATCTGACAGTCGGCTACTCCTATCTCGACACGAGCCGCCGTTCATCCAGCCGCGCCTTCCAGCCGCTGGTGTCGTGCAGCACGGTCTGCTCGGCGTTCCTCAACGGGGAGCAGGCCAATGCGCTGATCAACGCGATCGGCCTGCGTCAGCCGGGCGACATCATCAACGGGGCAACCACCGCAACCACCTCGGCGCCGGTGACGCTTCCCGATGGAACCGTGGTGCCGGCCGGCAGCCGGTTCTTCGACGTGACCCTGTTCGAGCGCTCGCCCTTCCCGGTGTTCGATGCCGCGCTGACGGTGCATGCCGGCTACGGCCAGGTGCGCTGGGCCGCAACCGACCGCCTGACCGTCGAAGCCGGCGTGCGCTACGAGGACGGCGTCCAGACCGTCGCGATCGACCAGACGATCTTCAACACGCCGATCGCCGGCGCCACCCCGACCAACATCACCAATGATTACCTGCTCCCGGGCGGGACGATCACCTATGAGGCGACCGACGATCTGCAGCTGCGGGTCTCGGCCTCGCAGACCATCGCGCGCCCGCAGTTCCGCGAGCTGGTCGAACAGCTCTACTTCGATCCGGAATCGAACCGCCGCTATATCGGTAACCCGTTCCTGCAGGACAGTGAGCTGACCAACTTCGAAGCGCGCGCCGAGTACTACTTCGGCGGACGCAGCCGGGTCAGCCTCGCCGGGTTCTACAAGGATATCTCGAACCCGATCGAGAACTTCCTGATCTTCGTGCCCGGCGAACTGCGCACCAGCTTCGCCAACGCCCCCTCGGCCGAGCTCTACGGCGCCGAAGTCGACGCCTCCTACGCCTTCGACCTCTACGACTGGGGCGGGTTCTTCGCGACCAAGCAGCTGCTGGTGCTGGCCAACTACACCTACAGCACCTCGAGCATCTCGGTCTCGCCAGGCGATCTCGCGCCGGTGCCGGGCACGCCCAGCCAGGACGCGAGCCTGCTGTTCGACGCAGGCGCATCGCTGGTCGGCCAGTCGGATCACGTGGCGAACCTCTCGATCGGCCTCGAAGACACCGAGAAGGTGCAGCAGTTCACCTTCCTGTTCAACTATGCCAGCGAACGCGTGACCCTGCGCGGCGGGCCGCTGCCCGACGTGGTCGAGGATCCCGGCCTGACGGTCGACTTCGTCGCGCGCGGCGAGCTCAAGCTGGGCGGCGTGCCGCTCGAGCTGAGCTTCGATGTGCGCAACATCTTCGGCCGCGACAATTTCGAGTTCCAGGAGTTCAACGGCAACCGGATCGAAATCAACACCTTCGAAGTCGGCACCAGCTTCAACTTCGGGCTCAAGGCGAGCTTCTGATCCACGGCGCACTGCCTAAAGAAAAGGCCGCCTCGTCACGAGGCGGCCTTTTTGTTTGGCAAGGCGGACCGCCCGCATGATGCATCTCCTCCGGCCAGCCGATGTCGGCTGTCAGGATGGTGGCGGAGCGGGGCGGATGACCGCAAGTGGGTGGGAACGCGAATGGCGCCTTTTGAGAATAGCACGAGCGAATGCTGACAATCACGATGTTTGATGTAAGATCGCGGCATGTCGAAGGCCTTCATTTTAGGGGGAACGGGACAAATCGGTCTCGCTGTTGCCGAGCGCCTGCTCGAGGATGGCTGGCAAGTCACTTTGGGGAGTCGCGGCAGGCAGCAACTGCCGTCTCACATCACCGAGATAGGTGCGAAACTCTGTCGTGTTGATCGCTCAGAGTTCGTGGAACTCGCGTCGGCAATCGATAGCGGTTGTGACTTGCTGATCGATACGGTCGCCTTTGACGCCGCTCACGCCCGCCAGCTATTGGCTGTTCAGCACAATGTTGGGCAGATCATCGCAATTTCGTCTGCGAGCGTATATTCCGATGCGCAAGGACGAACGCTCGATGAGGCCCGCCAGAATGGCTTCCCCGAATTGCCTCATCGGATGACCGAAGAGCAATCGACAGTAGAGCCAGGACCATCAACCTATTCCACTAGAAAGGTCGCGATGGAGCGTGCTCTCATGGAGGGGGCGAAGTGCCCGGTTGCTGTTTTGCGTCCAGGCGCGATCCATGGACCGTTCAGCGCGCACCCGCGCGAATGGTGGTTCGTGAAACGATTGCTCGACGGGCGCGAGAGAATTCCCTTGGCTTATGATGGCCGGAGTCAGTTCCAGACCAGCGCGACGGAAAACATCGGAGCTTTGGTTTCGACCTTGGCAGGCTCCAGGCTTGGTGGGATCTTTAACATTGGTGACCCCGACGCACCCACGGTGCTGGAGATTGGCAAGGCGATAGTTGCTGAATGCGCGATCGATGCGGATCTGGTTCTGGTCGACACGCAAACCTACCCGCCTCGGGTGGGAGCAACACCGTGGTCAGTTCCAAAGCCATTCACGATAAGCGATGCAAAGGCGCGTAGCGCTGGCTATCGGCCGGTAGGTTCCTATCGAGAGACGGTGTCCCGGACATGCCGCTGGTTGATGGAGCACAACCCCGATAATTGGCGAGCACGCTTCCCGCAGCTGGCACTTTATCCTTACGACATGTTTGATTACGCGGCTGAAGATCGCTTCATTTCTAGGTCCGCTGTCGAGGGCTTGCAAAGCTAGAGTTTGCGTCTGAATTGGGGTCGAATGCGGGAATTCGGCTATTGCCGGATTGGCAGCGACCGCCGATGTTTCCTACACTCAGGTCAGCCGCTATCGTCCATGCTGGCTCTTTCCCATTGTTCTGCCCGGCCTGCGAGGCCGTGAGATGCTGGAGGCGCGACAGGGCCCCCGGTTCCCTGTCCGTCCGCTCGAACGGATAAGGGCCAAGTCTCTATATACGTGAGGAATTCCCGATACAGCGAAGCGGACAGGGTGTCCGCTTTGTCCGCGTTGCGGCACGTCCGAGCCGCGCCCTCACCTCACCCCAGATCGAAGACATAGCCCAGCGAGCGCACCGTGCGCAGCGGGTTGCCGCCGCCTGCCGCCTTGATCGCGCGCCGGAGCCGGCCGATCCACACGTCGACCGTGCGCTCGTCGATCGGGGGTTCGCGCTTGCCGAGGCCGTTGATCAGGTCTTCGCGGGTCAGCACCCGGTTGGGGTTCTCGGCGAGGAAGCGCAGCAGGCGGAATTCGTTGGGGCGCAGCACGATCGGCACCTCGTTCCAGCGCGCCTGAAGCGCGGCCATGTCGATCGTCAGCGCGCCGAGCTCGAAGCGGCGCGTCGCCTGGCGCTCGACCCCGCGCGATTGCAGCGCCAGCACCCGGTCGAGCACCGCGGTGCGGGTGAGCGGCCCGATCACGTAGTCGTCCGCCCCCGCCCGCAGCGCGCGGCGGCGGTCCTCGGGGTCGTCCTCCTCGAGCACCATGGTGACATGGGCATCGACCGTGCGGGCATCGGCGCGCAGGCGGCGGCACATCTCGAGCCCGGCGAGTTCGGGCATCACCCAGTCGACGAAGGCCCACATCGGCCCCTCGACCAGCCGCCGCGGCCCTTCGGGCCCCAGCCGGTCGAAGGTGAAGCGGCGCTGGTCGTGCACGAAATCCTCGAGGCTTTCGCCCAGTTCGCTCGTCAGGAAGATATTGACGACATCCATGTCTCAGCCAGCCCCGGTTTTTTGCGGGAGTGGCGCAAGGGTGTGACGCGTTTGTGACTGGTTTTCAGTTGTAGGTAATCGTCGCCGGAAGCCTTGCGGCCTGTCCCGCACAGGGTCAGGCGAGCGTCAGCCCCCCGTCGACCACCAGCGTCTGCCCGGTGATGTAGGCCGACAGCGGCGAGGCGAGGAACAGCGCGGCGCCGGCCATGTCCTCGGGCGTGCCCATGCGCCGGAGCGGGATGCGCTTGAGGCTGGCTTCGAGCCGCTCAGGGTGATCGGTCGTGACGCTCGTCAGCTTGGTCGGCACCAGCCCCGGGGCGATGCCGTTGACGCGGATCCCGTCGCGCGCCCAGGCCTCGCCCAGCGTCTTGGTAAGGCTCGCCGCGCCGGCCTTGGAGGCGGCGTAGGCGGGCGTGCCGATGGTCGATTTGAAGGCGGCGACCGAGGAGACGATGATGACCTTGCCCTTCGCCTCGGCGAGCGCGGGGTGGAAGGCGGTGGCGGCGTCCATCACCGAGTTGAGGTTGATGTCGACAACAGCGTCCCAGCCTTCGCGGGTGAACTCCTGCCGGCCGTAGCGGACGGTGCCCTGGCACAGCACCAGCACATCGAGCGCGCCGAAGGTGGCCGCCAATCGCCATGCCGCGTCGCGATCGGTGAGGTCGAGCTGGCGGTAGGCTAGGCCCGTGAAATCGGAGTCCTCGGCCTCGAGATAGTCGCCGAAGTCGGGCCGGGTGCCGGTGACGGTCACGCTCGCGCCCCGATGGCGGAAGCCGTGAGCGATGCCGTTCCCGATCCCGCTCGACCCGCCGATGACAAGGACGCGTTGGCCGGTGAAGTCGAGGGGTTCGGTCATGGTCAGATGCTCCGCGAGATCACCTCCTTCATGATCTCGTTCGTCCCCCCGAAGATCCGCGTCACGCGCGCGTCGCGCCACAGCCTCGCGATGGCATATTCGTTCATGTAGCCCGCCCCGCCGTGGAGTTGCAGCGCGGTGTCGCAGCATTCCCACTGGAGGTCGGTGTGCCACAGCTTGGCGGCGGAGGCCTCATCGGTGGTGAGTTCGCCGGCGAGGTGCTTGCGGATCGCCCAGTCGAGATGCGCCCAGCCGACCTGCAGCTTGGCCTTGAGGTCCGCGAGGGTGAACTTGGTGTTCTGGAACTCGAACACGGTCTTCCCGAAGGCCTTGCGGTCCTTGGTGAACTTCACCGCCTCGTCGAACGCCCGCTGCGCCGCCGCCTGCGCGCCGACCGCGATGCCGAGGCGTTCCTGCGGCAGCTCCTCCATCAGGTGCACGAAGCCCATGCCCTCGGCGCCGAGGATATTGGTCATCGGCACGCGGCAATCGTTGAAGAACAGCTCGGAGGTGTCGGCGGCGTGCTGGCCGATCTTGTCGAGATTGCGCCCGCGCTCGAAACCGGGAGTGTCGGCGTCGACCAGCACGAGGCTGATGCCCTTGGCGCCCTTCTCCGGATCGGTCTTGGCGACCACGATCACGCAGTCGGCGTTCTGGCCGTTGGTGATGTAGGTTTTCGACCCATTGATGACGAGGTGGTTGCCATCCTTCTTCGCCGTGGTGCGGATGCCCTGAAGGTCGGAGCCTGCGCCCGGTTCGGTCATGGCGATCGCGGTGATGATGTCGCCGCTGACCATGCCGGGGAGATACTTGGCGCGCTGTTCGGGGGTGCCGAGGCGCTCGAAATAGTTCGCGGTAATGTCGTTCTGAAGCGTGAAGCCGGCCGAGGAGCCGAGGTAGGACAGCTCCTCGGTCAGCACGCAGTTGAAGCCGAAATCGAGGCCGAGGCCGCCGTTTTCCTCCTTCACCGTCATGCACAGCATCCCGGCGTCGCCCATCTTCTTCCAGACGTCGCGGGGCACGATGCCGTTCGCTTCGTGCTCGTCCATGTGCGGGGTCAGATGCTCGGCGAAGACCTTGCGGACGGTGTCGCGGAAGGCCTCGTGGTCTTCGTTATAGGCGGTGCGGTAGGAGGTCGCGAGCATGGGGGTTCTCTCCGGCAGATGGGTTTTGATTTGCCACGATAGAACCGTGCGGGGGCGCGGGGGTCAAGCGCGAAAGTGGGGGTGGGGAACAGGCAAGATCACTGTGACTCACCGATAAGGTGCAGTAATGCCCTCAGGATGTTGTCATGAATCACCCGTAGGAGAAGAGAGTGGACGAGCGCGCCGTCTTGTTGCTGGAGGAATTGACGACTCATCCGAGGGATCGGAACCTCGACTTTGATCGTTGGCGGCAGCGGTTTCAGGCTGTTTTGGCTGAACCCCTCGACGAAGAATCCAGAGTCGTCGTTCTGGACAGTTACAAGTCATTTCTCGATCTGTTCGAGCGTGCACTAGAAGGCTCTCCTGATCGCCTCGAAGAGTTCCGTAAGGCACGGGAGACCGATTGGAGGGTGCTGTGCTTACAAGAAGCACAGATAGTTAGCCGAAGTGAGTTGTATCATCCTGCGATCTTGGCAGCGATCGTGGACCGAGAGCAAGCCGCTGGCAGAATGCAAGAGAACGACTTTACGGAACTGGCTAAGTCTGGTGGTCAAGCCTTTGCACAGCCGAAGAAAGGTTGGTTCAGTCGGCTATTTGGAAGATGATCGCGAGCACTGCCCTATGAGGCTCTAGGCCCCAGCTTCCGCTGGGGTGACGGGGAGGTCGGACGCAATCCCCCCTCCTCTTCAGAGGAGGGGCGCGAGACTTGCGAGCTTGCTCGCTAGTCGCAGCGGGGTGGTGCCTTGCGGCAGCGCGTGTGCCTTCGGCCCGCGCCACCACCCCCGGCCCCTCCTCTGAAGAGGAGGGGGGAAGGTCTTACCCCACGAACGCCCGCTCGATCACGAACTGCCCCGGCTTGTTGTTCGCGCCTTCCTCGAACCCGCGGCGTTCCAGATCCGCCGCGTGGTCCTTGATCATCGCCATCGAGCCGCACAGCATCACGCGGTCTTCCTCGGGCACGAAGCGCTGCGGGCCCTTCGACTGTTCGAACAGACGGCCGTCGTCGATCAGCGCCTGGATGCGGCCCTGCGTGCGGAAGGGTTCGCGGGTGACGGTGGGGACGTAGATCATCCGCGCGCGGTCCTCGTCCTCGAGCAGCGGGTCGCCTTCGAGCTTGCTTTCCAGCAGCTCGCGATAGGCCAGCTCGCTCACGTTGCGCACCGAATGCACCACGATCACTTCCTCGAACATCTGGTAGACCTCGGGATCGCGCACCAACGACATGAACGGCGCCAGCCCGGTGCCGGTCGAAAGCATGAAGAGGCGCTTGCCCGGCAGCAGCGCGTCGGTGACCAGCGTACCGGTCGGCTTCTTGCCGAGGTAGATCGGATCGCCGACCTGAATGTGCTGGAGGCGCGAGGTCAGGGGTCCGTCCTGCACCTTGATCGAGAGGAACTCCAGTTCCTCGGCGTAGCTTGGCGAGGCGACCGAATAGGCGCGAAGCAGCGGCTTGCCGTTGTCGCCGGGCAGCCCGATCATCACGAACTCGCCCGAACGGAAGCGGAAGCTCGCCGGGCGCGTCATCTTGAGGCTGAAGAGGCCATCGCACCAGTGGTGGACATCGGTGATGGTCTCGACCGAGAGCGCGGCGCTTTCGGTGAACTGGTCACGGGTCAGAGTGGTTTGGGTCAAGACAGGCCTCGGATACAGGAACAGGCCGCCCGGAAGGGGCAGCTCGGATGGCGGCGCAAATGGACGAGCGAGCCCCGCGCTTCAAGACAGATTAGCGATAGGCCGTGAAAGCGGGCCTTGATCGCGCGCAAATCGGGCAAGCCATCAATTCCACCCGGCCGCGTTGAACAGCTCGACAGCGCGGGCCTGATTCCTGCCGATCTCGGCAGCGGCGAGCGGGTCTGCCTTGAAGCTGCCGAGCGCCTCGACCGCCGAGGTCGGCGCGACGCCCTTGGCGGCGGGGTACTCGTTGTTGCCGTTCGCCAGCACCTGCTGCGCCTTGTCCGAGGCGAGGTATTCGAGGAACTTCACCGCGTTCGCGCGGTTGGGGGCGGTCTTGACCAGCCCCGCGCCGCTCATGTTGACATGGGTGCCGGTGGTCGCCTGATTGGGGAAGATGATGCCGATAGAGTCCAGCACCTTGCGCTTCTCGGGCGTGTCGAAGCGCGCGAGGTAATAGGTGTTGACCAGCGAGATGTCGCACTCGCCCGCAGCGACGCTCTCGATGTTCGACATGTCGTTGCCCTGCGGCGGGCGCTGGAAATTGGCGACGACGCCCTTGGCCCATTCGCCCGCCTTGGCCTCGCCGTCATGCGCGATCATGCCGGCGAGGAGCGCGACGTTGTAGACACTCGAGGAGGAGCGCATGCAAAGGCGGCCCTTGAACTCCGGCTTGGCCAAATCCTCGTAATTCGCAAGGCCCTGCGGCGCGCCCTTGCCTTTGTTGTAGATGATGATCCGCGCGCGGGTGGTGAGCGCGAACCAGCGGTTCTGCGGATCGCGCAAGGAAGCCGGAATGCGCTCATGCAGCACCTTCGAATCCACCGGAGCGAGGAACCCCGCCTGCTCGGCGCGCCACAGCCGGCCCGCATCGACCGTGACGAAGAGGTCGGCCTGGCTGTATTCGCCCTCGGCCGCGATGCGCTCGATCAGCGCGTCGGCATCGGCTTCGAGGCGGTTGACCTCGATCCCGCTGGTGCAGGTGAAATCCTCGTAGAGCGCGAGGTCGGTATCGTAGTGGCGCGAGGTGTAGACATTGACCACTCCCGCGGGTGCAGCGCAGGCGGCCTTGCCCTCGCCCCCGCCCTCACCGGCGCAGGCGGACAGGGCGGCCAGGGCGGCGCTGATGGTTGCGGCAAGGAACAGGTGCTTCATCGGGTGGGAGGCTTTCGCGGCAGACGCTTGAGAGGCAGGTATTTGCGAATGACTTGCAATATTATCGCTGGCTGCGCAAGACAGAACCGCGAACCGGCGTCAATATCGCGCAAAGGCGCGCACGCTGTGCGGATCGGGAATGACGCTGTAGCTGCGCGCCGGATCGACCGTCAGCGCGGTCTCGATCGTGATCGCCGCCCCGTCCGCGCCGTCGAGCAGGACGCGGGCGCGGGGCCCCAGCGGATGGATGTCGCGCACCCGCCCGCCGCGCACATCGGCGACAGGCACGAGGCGGTCAGCCTGCACCAGCAGATCGAGCTGCCCCGCCCCCTCGGGCAATTCGCCCATGAGGCTCGCGAACGGCCACAGCCCGAAGGCGGTATCGAGCCCCCCTTCGGCGACCATCCCCGGCACCACTTGCGCGCCCGAGAAGATCGCGCCGACGGCGGCGGTGGCGGGCGCCTCGTGGAGCTCCAGCGGCGTGCCGAACTGGACGATGCGCCCCGCCTCCATCACCGCGATCCGGTCGCCGATATCGAGCGCCTCGGTGGGGTCATGGGTGACGAGGATCACGGTCGAGCCCGCCTCGCGCAGCAGGATACGGCATTCGCGGCGCAGGGCCCGGCGCAGCACGATGTCGACGCTGGCGAAGGGCTCGTCCATCAAGAGCACCTGCGGCTCGGGCGCCATCGCCCGGGCGAGCGCGGCGCGCTGCTGCTGGCCGCCCGACAATTCGTGAGGGAAGCGCGCGCCCATGCCCGCCAGACCCACCTTGGCGAGCCACGCGTCCGCCTCGGAGCGGCGCTCGCGCGGGAGGCCGAAGGCGACGTTGGCGGCCAGCGTCATGTGCGGGAACAGCGCGCCGTCCTGGAACACGAGGCCGACAGGGCGCGCTTCGGGCGGGGGGTTGTGCGCGGGGTCCGCCAGCACCTCCTCACCCAGCGCGATCTCGCCTCGCTGCACGCGCAGGAGCCCCGCCGCGAGGCCCAAAAGCGTTGACTTCCCGCAACCCGACGCGCCAAGCAGGCAGGTGATCTCCCCCGCGGGCGCGGTGAAGCTCACGTCCTCCAGCGCCCGCACCGCACCGTAAGCATGGGCAATATGTCGAAATTCGAGGCTCAATGGCGCTGTCCGCAGATTTACCGGTAGGCCGCCTTAGGCGAACTGCCAGCGGGGCTGCAAGCGGGCCGGCGGGCGCGGGCGGCTGGACGCTGGGCGCGCTGGCGCTGGCGGCGCTGGTCGGCCTGCCGATCGCCGCGATTGGCTGGGCGGCGCTGGGGGGCGGCGCGCGCGGAGGAACCCTCGGCGCGCTGGCGGGGACCGTGCTGCCGACCTACATCGCCAACACCGGCCTTCTGATGCTGCTCGCAGGCAGCATCGCGGGCGGGATCGGCACCGGCACCGCCTGGCTGGTCGCCGCCACCCGCTTTCCCGGACGCGGCGTGCTGGGCTGGGCACTGGTGCTGCCGCTGGCGCTCCCGGCCTATCTGGCGGCCTATGTCTATGCGGGGCTGCTCGATTTCGCCGGGCCGGTGCAGAGCGCCCTGCGCGCATGGGCGGGGTGGGGGCCGGGAGACTACTGGTTCCCCGACATCCGTTCGCTCCCCGGCGGGGCCTTCGTGCTGGGGATCGTGCTCTACCCCTATGTCTACCTCCTCGCGCGCACGGCATTCGCCACCCAGAGCCGCACCCAGTTCCGCGCCGCAAGGAGCCTTGGCGCCGCGCCTGGCCGCGCCTTCTGGAAGGTCGCCCTCCCCGCAGCGCGGCCCGCCATAGCCGGGGGCCTCGCGCTGGTGTTGATGGAGGTGCTCGCCGACTTCGGGGTCGCCGAATATTTCGCCATCCCGACTTTCTCGACCGGCATCTTCCGCGCGTGGCTGGCGATGGGGGACAAGCCCGCCGCGCTCAAGCTTGCCGCCGTCATGCTGGTCTTCGTCATCGCGCTGGTCGCGTGGGAGGCCTACACGCGGCGCGGGCGCAGCGACAGCCGCGACGGGCTTGCGGCGCGCGAGACCGACGAGCCGCTGGTGCACCTTTCTCCCGCGGGCAAGGCGCTGGCCTTCGCCGCCTGCCTCGCCCCGGTGCTGCTCGGCTTCGTGGCGCCCGCCGGTTACCTCGTCAGCCTCGCCATGACCCCGACAGCGCAAGCCGCTGCGGGCGACCTCGCGACCTATCTGCGCGCCAGCCTGTGGCTCGGCAGCGTCGCGGCGGGGCTGTGCGTGGCTGCCGCGCTGCTGCTCGCCTTCGCCCGCGCGCGCTCGGGCTCGCGGGTGACCGCAGGCGCGATCCGGCTGGCGACGCTCGGCTATGCGCTGCCCGGCGCCTTGCTCGCGGTGGGCCTGCTGGCGCCGCTCGGAGCCTTCGACATCGCGCTCACCCGCTTCGCCCGAGACAGCCTCGGCTGGAGCGGCGGGCTGCTGCTGACGGGGACGAGCGCGGTGCTGGTCTATGCGCTGGGCGTGCGCTTCATGACGGTTGCCTACAACAGCGTGAGCGGGGGCCTCGCCCGCATCCCCCCCGCCCTCGACGCCGCCGCGCGGAGCCTCGGCGCGTCGCCCTCGCGGGTGCTCGCGCGGATCTACGCCCCGCTCCTCGCCCCGAGCCTTGCCGGGGCGGCCGCGCTGGTGTTCATCGACACCCTGCGCGAGCTGCCCGCCACCCTGATCCTGCGCCCCTTCAACCTCGAAACCCTCGCCACCCGCACCTATCGCCTGGCGGGCGACGAGCGGCTGGTCGAGGCGGCGATCCCGGCGCTGATCCTGCTGGCGGCGGGGTTGCTGCCGGTGCTGGTGCTGAACCGGCTGGGGAAGCGATAAGCAAAACTGTCAGGCCAGCCTGTCACTTCCGCTTGTCCAAAGCGCCCGGAAGGTTCACAAGCGCCGATAATGGCACGCTTCCCCTTCTCCGCGATCGTCGGTCAGGACGAGATGAAACAGGCGCTGCTGATCGCGGCGGTGGACCCTTCGATCGGCGGGGTCATGGTCTTCGGCGACCGCGGCACCGGCAAGAGCACCGCGGCGCGCGCGCTCGCGGGCCTGCTCCCGCCGATCATGGCGGCAGACGGCTGCCCCTATGGTGCCTCGAAGGACGATCAGGCGCGCTACCCGGACGTCTGCGGGCAGGGCAAGCTGGTCAAGCGCCCCGTGCCCTTCGTCGACATGCCCTTGGGCGCGACAGAGGACAGGGTGATCGGCAGCCTCGATCTGGAACGCGCGCTGCGCTCGGGCGAGAAGGCCTTCGAGCCGGGGCTGCTCGCCAAGGCCCATCGCGGGTTCCTCTATATCGACGAGATCAACCTGCTCGAAGACCACCTCGTCGACCTGCTGCTCGACGTTGCCGCCTCGGGCGAGAACGTGGTCGAGCGTGAGGGGCTGTCGGTCCGCCACCCGGCCAAGTTCGTGCTGATCGGCAGCGGCAACCCCGAGGAGGGCGAGCTGCGCCCGCAGCTGCTCGACCGCTTCGGGCTCTCGGTCGAGGTGAGGACGCCCAAGGATATCGACACCCGCATCGCGATCATGAAGCTGGTCGCCGAGAACGAGGCCGACCCCGAAGGCTTCGCCGCGCGCTGGGCTGAGGCGGACGAGACGATCCTCAAGCAGGTCGCCAAGGGCAAGGCCAAGCTGCCCAAGCTCACCCCCGGCGAGGACGTGCTGCGCGATGCCGCCGAGCTGTGCCTTGCGGTCGGCGCCGACGGTCTGCGCGGCGAGCTCACGCTGATGCGCGCCGCCCGCGCGCTGGCCGCGCTCGAGGGGGCGAAGAAGGTCACCCGCAAGCATCTGATCGCCATCGCCCCTTCCGCGCTGCGCCACCGGTTGCGGCGCGACGTGCTCGACGAGACCGGCTCCACCGCGCGCATCACCCGAGCGATCGCCGAGCTGTTCGGATGACGCCCGCCCCCGCCGATCCGCAAGCCGATCCGCTTGGGGACGCGGTGCTGGCGGCGCGGCTGTTCGTTCTCGCGCCCGGCACCTTCAAGGGGCTCACCCTGCGCGGAAGCAGCCCGGCGCGCGAGGCGCTGGTGGCCGCGCTCGCCGAGGCCCTGCCGCTGCGCCGCCTGCCCGGCCATGTCGATGACGAGCGGCTGCTGGGCGGGATCGACCTTGCGGCGAGCCTCTCGGCGGGAAAGCCGATCCGCCAGACCGGGCTGATCGAGGAGGCGCGCGGCGGTGCCTTGATCGCCGGCATGGCCGAGCGGATGGACGCAAGCATCGCCGGACGGCTGGCGCAGGCGCTGGACGAAGGCAGCACGGCGCTGGTGCTGCTCGACGATGCGGTGGAGCCGGAGGAAGCGCCGCCCGCGAGCCTCACCGAAAGGCTGGCCTTCCTGTGCGACCTTTGCGCCTCGCGCCGCTGGCAGGGGGTGACGCTGGCCCCAGCGGCAGGCAGGCTCGCCGATGTCGCGCCGCTTGCCGAGGGTGACCTGCGCGCGCTCGCCGCGACCGCAGAGGCGCTCGGGGTAGAGAGCCTGCGCGCGCTGATCGTCGCCGGCGAAGCCGCCCGCGGCATCGCAGCGCTTGAGGGGCGCTCGGTTACGAACACATCGGATCATGCGGCGGCGGTGCGGCTTGTTCTTGCGCCGCGGGCCACGCGCCTGCCGCCGCAGGAGGCTCCCGAGGCCCCGCCCGAGGAGCCTCCTGCTCCGCCCCCTGATGGATCCCCCGAGGACCAATCCAACATCGACCGGCAGCAGCCCGAACCCGACCTCTCCGAGATCCTCGTCGCGGCGGCGAAGGCCGCGATCCCGGCGGGGCTGCTTGAACAACTCGCGCAAGGAAAGGCCCCGCGGCGCGCGGCGTCGAGCGGCACCGGGCAGAAGCGCAAGGCGGCGACCCGCGGCAAGCCGCTGGGCGCGCGGCCCGGAATGCCGAGGGGCGGGCACAAGCTGGCGCTGATCGATTCCCTGCGCGCCGCCGTCCCGTGGCAGGCGGTGCGGCGCAAGGAACAGGGCGCGGACGCCGATGCCCCAATCATCATGCGCAAGGAAGACCTGCGCATCCGCCGCTTCGAGGAACGCGCCGCCCGCGTCACGATCTTTGCGGTCGACGCGAGCGGCTCGGCGGCGGCGGCGCGGCTCGCCGAGGCCAAGGGCGCGGTCGAGCTGATGCTGGCGCAGGCCTATGTCACCCGCTCGGAGGTGGCGCTGGTCGCCTTCCGGGGCACGAGCGCCGAGCTGCTGCTCCCCCCCACCCGCTCGCTCACCCGCGCGCGGCGGACGCTGGCCGAACTGCCCGGCGGCGGGGGGACGCCGCTGGCGCTCGGCCTCAACGCCGCGCGCGAGGTGGCCGAGGCCGTGATCGCCAAGGGCCGCAGCGCCGCGCTGGTGATCCTCACCGATGGCAGAGCGAATACCGCCGCCGACGGCTCTCCGGGACGCCCGCAGGCCGCCAAGGATGCGGAGACTGCCGCCAAGGCCATCGCCGCGCGCGGCATCGACGCGCTGGTGGTCGACATCTCCGCCCGCCCCGGCCCCGAGGGCGCTGCGCTGGCGGCCGCCCTGGGAGGCCGTTTCCTCGCCCTCCCCCGCGCCGATGCGCGGATGCTCAAGCAGGCGATCGACGCCGTCGGGCCATCTCCGGCCCGCGCGGCATGAGCGCGCTCGACTGGAACGCTGAGGGCCTGATCTGGCCGCACCGCGCGGCGAGCACCTTCGTGCCGGTCGGCGCGGCGCGCTGGCATGTACAGCGGATGGGAGCGGGACCGCCGCTCCTCCTCCTCCACGGCACCGGCGCCTCGGTGCATTCGTGGCGCTCCCTGATGCCGCTGCTGGCCGAGCATCACGACGTCATCGCCCCCGACCTCCCCCGCCACGCCTTCACCACCGGCCACGATGCCTATGCCATGAGCCTGCCCGCGATGGCGCGCGAGGTGGCGCGGCTGCTGGAGGCGCTCGAGGTCACGCCCGCCGCGATCATCGGCCACTCCGCCGGCGCGGCGATTGCGCTGCAACTGGCGCTGGATCATGCCCACGAGGGTCCGATCATCGGCCTCAGCGCCGCCTTGCGCCCCTTCCCCGGAGCCCTCGCCCAGATCTTCCCCGCCATCGCCAAGACGCTGTTCGTCAATCCGCTGGTGCCGCGCATCTTCACCGGCAGCATCGACCTTGTCGGCGGGGCGGAGAGGTTCCTGTGGCGCTCGACCCACTCGCGGATCGATCGCGAGGGTCTCGCCTGTTACGCCAGGCTGCTCAAGCACCCCGGCCACGCGGGCGGGGCGCTCGCGATGATGGCGAACTGGGACCTGCCCGCCCTGCGCGAACAGATGGACGCGGTGCGCAATCCGGTGCTGCTGCTCCACGGCGCCAACGACCCCGCGATCCCGCCCGACTGGGCGCGCGATGCCGCGGGCTGGCTGCCCAACGCGCGGCTGGAACTCCTTCCCCGCCTCGGCCATTTGGCCCACGAGGAAGCGCCGGAAGGCATCGCCGCGCGGATCGCGGCGTTCCTCGTGGCAGCAGGTGCGGGAGAGGTGGGGCGATGAACTTCGGCTGGATCGAGATCGGGCTGTTCTATGGCGTCGCGGTCGCCTTCGGGCTGTGGCAATACATCGCCATGGACCGCAAGCTCAAGCAGACCCGCGCCGAGCGGGAGGCGCGCGAGGCTGCCGAGCGCGAGGGGCCGCAGGCACCCGAGTAAAGACAGACCCGCAATCGCTCGATATGAGCGCGCGATGGCCCGGCTGCTCCTGTTCAACAAACCCTTCGGCGTGCTCTCGCAATTCACCGACAAGGGCTCGCCCACCACGCGCGCGACCCTCAGCGACTTCATCACGACGAAGGGCGTCTACCCCGCCGGCCGGCTCGACCGCGACAGCGAGGGGCTGCTGCTGCTCACCGACGACGGGCGGCTGCAGGCGCGCATCGCCGATCCGCGCTTCAAGCTGCCCAAGACCTACCTCGTGCAGGTCGAGGGCGATCCCGAGGACGCGGCGCTCGAACCCTTGCGCAGGGGCGTGCGGCTGAACGACGGGATGACCCTGCCCGCCGAGGCCGCCCGCATCGCCCCGCCCGACCTGTGGGAGCGCGATCCGCCGATCCGGGTGCGCAAGTCCGTCCCCGATTGCTGGCTCTCGCTCACCATCCGCGAGGGCCGTAACCGGCAGGTGCGGCGCATGACCGCGGCGGTGGGTCTGCCCACCCTCAGGCTGGTGCGCTGGGCGGTGGGCGACTGGACGCTCGAGGGCATCGCGCCCGGCGAGGTCAGGGAGGTCGCCGCATGAACTACCGCCACGCCTTCCACGCCGGCAACAGCGCCGATGTCGTCAAGCACGCGCTGCTGATCGCGCTGGTGCGCGCGCTCCAGCTCAAGCCATCCGCGCTGACGCTGATCGACACCCATGCGGGCTGTGGGCTCTACGACCTTCAGGGCGACGAGGCCGGGCGCACCGGCGAGGCGGCGGGCGGCGTGCTGCGCGCCTTTGCGGATGCCAACCCGCTGCTCGATGACTACCGCGCCGCCGTGCGCGCGGTGAACGAGGCAGGCGCAGAACCCCGCCTCTACCCCGGATCCCCGCGCATCCTTGCGCAACTTCTGCGCCCGCAGGACGCGCTGATCCTCAACGAGAAGCACCCCGAGGACGCCCGCTCGCTGCGCGAGGCGATGAAGGGCACCCCCGCCGCCATCCACACCCGCGACGCCTACGAGCTGTGGCCCGCCCTGCTCCCCACCCGCACCCCCCGCGGCGTGGTGGTGGTCGATCCGCCCTACGAGGCGACCGACGAGCGCGCGCGCATCACCGCCACCCTCGCCGCCGCGCACCGCAAGTGGGCGCACGGGGTGACGGTGATCTGGTATCCCTTGAAGGAACGGCCCGCGCACGCGCTGTGGAAGGACAAGCTGCGGCGGCTCGGCATCCCCAAGTTCCTCAATGTCGAGCACTGGCTCCACGATGCCGACCAGCCGGGGATCTACAACGGCGCGGGGCTGTTCATCGTGAACCCGCCCTATGCCTTCACGCAAGCCCTGCCGCCGCTGCTCGAGGCGCTGCGCGCCGCGCTCGCGCCCGAGGGGCACCGGGGGACGCTCAAGGCCGAGTGGCTGGTGGCCTGAAGGCCCTCCTCGCCACAGTCCCGCTCAGATCGTCGAGAAGCGCTCGATATCCTCGATGCGGCCCGACACCACCAGCTCGTCCTCGGGGAAGATCAGCGTGTCGGGCACCGCATGGATGAAGGCCTCGCCCTTGCGCTTCACGCCGACCACCGTGACGCTGTACTTCTTGCGGCAGGCGCTGGTCACCAGCGGCAGGCCGACGATCGGCTCGGGCGCAGCGAGACGCGCAATCGCGAATTCATCGTCGAAGGCGATGAAATCGCGCAGCCGCTCGTTGAGCAGATGCGCCACCCGCTCGCCCATGCGTTCCTCGGGGAAGACCACGTGGGTCGCGCCGATCCGCTCGAGGATGCGCGCGTGATTGGTGTTGCAGGCCTTGGCCCAGATATTGGTGAGGCCCATGTCGGCCAGCGCCAGCACGGTGAGGACGCTGGCCTCGACATCGCTGCCGATGCCGACCACGGCGGTGGCGAAATCGGCCGCGCCCAACTGGCGCAGCACCGCAGGATCGGTGCAATCGGCCTCGACCACCTTGGTGAGATGATCGGCATGGTCCTGCACCAGATCGGGGCTCCTATCGACCCCCAGCACCTCGGTGCCCATCGCGGCGAGCCGCCGCGCGACCGACCCGCCGAACCGGCCGAGCCCCACCACCAGAACGGGCTTGCGTTTGTCAGCCGACAATGAGGTTCTCCTTGGGATAACGATAGAGCTGCGGGGTGCCCACCAGCGCCAGCGCGGTGGCAAAGGTGATGGTGCCGACCCGGCCGATGAACATCAGCGCCGCGATCACGATCTGCGCCGAGGGCGGCAGTTCGGCGGTGATGCCGGTCGACATGCCGACCGTGGCGAAGGCCGAGATGCATTCGAACACCACCTCGCCCAGCGGCAGGCCGGTGATCGCGACGATATAGGTCGTCGCCGAAAACACCAGCGCCGCCGAAAGCACGGTGACGGTGAGCGCCTGGCGTTCGACCTCGTGCCCGAAGCGGCGGCCGAACAGGCCGACATCGCGGCGGCCCTGCACCTCGGCGAGCAGGATCGCGAACAGCACGACGAAGGTCGTCACCTTGATCCCGCCCGCCGTGCCCGCGCTGCCGCCGCCGATGAACATCAGGAGGTAATTGACCATCAGGGTCGATTCGCGAAAGGCGCCGACATCGAGGCTGTTGAACCCCGCGGTGCGCGACATCACCGAATGGAACGCCGCATTGAGCAGCTTGTCGCCCAGCGCCATCGGCCCGAGCGTTGCGGCATTGCTCCACTCCATCGCCAGGATCGCGGCAAAGCCCGCCACCAGCAGCCCGGCCGAGCCCCAGACGGTGACCTTGGAATGGAGCGACCAGCGGTGCCAATCGAGCCGCTTGTCGCGCAGGTCCTGCATCACCGGAAAACCGATCGCGCCCAGCGTGATCGCGGCCATGATCGGCACCAGGATCAGCGGATCGCTCTGATAGCCCATCACGCTGTCGGCATGGGTCGAAAAGCCCGCATTGTTGAAGGCGCTGACCGAATGGAACACCCCGTTCCACAGCGCCGCACCAAGGCTCATGTCATAGGCGGCGGCCATGCGAAGAGTGAGGACAAGGGCGATCACCGCCTCGACCGCGATGGTGACGCCCAGCACCAGCTTGAGCACCGAGAGCGCATCGCCGCGTTCGAGCCGGCCGCGCTCGACCTGGGTGGCGAGCCGGTCATGCAGCCCGAACCCGCGCCCGGCCAGCAGCCCCAGCAGGGTCGCCGCGGTCATGATCCCCAGCCCGCCGATCTGGAACATCAGCAGGATCACCACCTGCCCGAAAGGCGACCAGTAGGAGCCGGTATCGACCACCACCAGCCCGGTCACGGCAATCGCCGAGGTGGTGGTGAACAGCGCGGTCAGCAGCGGCGCGCGGGCACCGTCGGCCGTGGCGAAGGGCAGGCTGAGCAGCACGGTGCCGAACAGGATCGCGAGCGCGAAGAGGCTCGGCACCAGCCGGATTGGATCGCGCAGCAGCTTCATCCCGCGCGAAGTGCCGCAGCTTCATTCGCAGGGCAAGCGACAAGCGTGTCCCCATGCGCGCGGCGGGCGGGCGGCCGGGGGCCGGCCCGGGGCCGGCAGCAGCCCCAGCGCAGCCTTTTGCCGAAACAACTTTCCTACAGCCTGCGCATTTGTCAGTCTCGCCGAATGACCCTTGCCACCCCCTCCCCGCAGCTTTCGCCCGCTCTGGCAGCGGCGACGCCGTGCGGGTGCGGGAGGTCGGATCCGAGGGCGGGAATTTGGCCTCTGGACAGTGTCTCATCTGTCTCCAACAGACAGGAAAACGCCGCGCTTGCTGAACCGGCACGGCATCCGCGCGCGGCTGCGCGGCGCAGGGCGTCCGAGTCGCGCGGGGGCGTCGCCGCCCCGCCTCAGCGCGCGCGGCGCGGCATCCGGTAGGGCAGCATGAACTGGACGAGGCGGCTGGAGAAGCGGCGCATGTCGAGGCTCTCCTGCACCGCGACCACTTCCTCGCCGAGGAAGCGCGAGGCGAGCTCGCTGCGGGCGTAGAAGGGGGTGTCCTCCCACGTCCGGCGCACCTCGGCGACGCCGATGTCGGAACGGGTGCGGCGGGCGATGCCCCAGCGGCTGTCGGGGAGCGCGGCGATCGGGGGCAGCTCGACCGGCTCGGGCACGCCGTGGCGGTCGAACCTGAGGGCGCTGGCGAAGAGCGAGCCGTCACCGCGCTCGCCCTCGTAGCACACCAGCGCCCCTGCCTTGAGGTGGGCGCGCGACCAGTGCCAGGTGTTGAAGCCGCTCTCGAGCGGCTCGGCGCCGCGGTTGTGATCGAGATAGGCCTTTCCGCTCCACCGGCATTCGGGCGCGGTCATCGCGACCTCGATCCGGGCGCAGGGGGCAAGGCAGTGCCAGATGTGGTTCTCGGCAGGGTCGAGGGCGAAGGCGGCGCGGTTGAGCATCTCGGGATAGACGCGCACGGTGCCCCTCACCTTGCGCTGCCACGGGACGAACAGCCGGGTGTCGCCCTCGACTATGTCGATGGTGAGCGCGCCGTTCTCCCAGCGCACGTTGCTGGGGCCGATCGCGAGGTTGGAGGCGTCGCGCGCGACGGCGGAGCGGCCGCGCTCGGTCATCACCCAGCGGTGCTGCGGGCCGTAGAGCGCGACGTTGAGGCAGGCGTGGTCGAGCGGGTCGGTGCGGCCGCTCCGTTTGTAGTAGGGCGAAAAGACCGAGCCCAGGAAGGCGATGATGGTCAGCCCGTGCTGCCCGTCGTCGCTGATCGCGTCGACATACCACCAGGTGTAGCCGCCGGGCGGGATCGCCTCGTCGAAGCGAGGTCCTTCGCGATCACCCGCGTGGCCAGCTGCCCGGACAAGGCTGCCATGGGGACGCCGGCCGCCGGATGGGTCGCCCCGCCCGTGCAGTAGAGCCCGGGCAGCCGGGTCCGCGGCCCCTGCCGCTGGAAGGAGGCCGCCCAGCCGTGCGACGCTCGCCCATAGAGGGCGCCGCCCGTGGCCGGGAAGAGGTGCTCCCAGTCCTCGGGCGTCATGAGCCGATGCGGGAAGGGCTCGTCCAGTGTCAGGCCGCAGCGCCTCAGCGTGGCCATCATGCGTCGCGTGCATCGCTCTGTCTCCTCGGGGGTGTAGGTGTGGACGTCTCCGTCGGCTGGGGCATTGACGATGATCTGGAGCCGCTCGCGGCCCTGTGGCGCGGGCGCGTGGCGGTCGGCGCCGCGGTCGATGGCGCAGACGTAGACGGTCGGCTCGGCCGGGGTGCGCCCGGCGGCGATGTCGGCGAACTCGGCGGCGTAGTCGCGCGAGAAGAAGACGTTGTGATGGGTGAGGGCCGCACCGCGCGTCTCGGCATGGGCGTACCAGACGAGCGCGGAAAGCGAGCGCTTGGCAGGAGGGATCGCGGGGACGGCGCGCTGTGCCGCCGCGCCGAAGCGCCCGGTGGCGAGCGCGGAAGGGTCACCGTTGCAGATCACGGTGTCGGCGGCGATGACCTCGCCGCTCGCGAGCCTGACCCCGCTGGTGCGCCCGCCCGCGGCGAGCACCTCGGCCACGGCAGCGCCGGTGCGCACCCGCGCCCCCTGCCGCTCGGCGAGGCTGGCGAGCGCCTTGGCCAGCGCGTGGATGCCGCCCTCGATCAGCCACACCCCGCGCGCCTCCAGATGCGCGATCAGCATCAGCGTGGCGGGGGCGAGATAAGGCGAGGAGCCGCAATAGGTCGCATAGCGCCCGAACAGCTGCTGCAGGCGCGGGTCGGCAAAGTGCTCGCCCAGCGCCGGCCAGAGCCGGTCGAAGGGCCGCATCGCCAGCATCTCGGGGAGTTTCGACAGGCCCATGCGCCACATCATCGGCAGCGGGGTCGAGGCCTTGTCGCCGTGGAGGAAGGGCTCCTCGAGCACGGCGAAGATCCGCGCCGCCTCGGCCGCGAAGGCGGCATAGCCGCGTGCCGCAGCGGGCCCGGCGAAGCGGCCCACGGCATCGACGCTGGCGTCATGGTCGGCGAAGAGATCGAGGTGCCCCGAGACCTCGTCCCACCAGTGCCGCGCGAGCAACTCGGCCTTCCTGACCGTCACATGATCCTCGAGCCGCGCGCCGCAGGCCGCGAAGATCTCGTCGAACACGCCGCGATAGGTGAAGACCGTGGGGCCGCCGTCGATCTGGGCACCGTCCACCTCGACCCGGCGCGCCTTGCCGCCCACCCATGCCTCTTTTTCGAGCACGGTCACGTCGCACCCGCGCGCAGCCAGCAGCGCGGCGCTGGTCAGCCCGCCGATGCCTGCTCCGATGACGACGACTCGCGCGTTCACTGGCCCTCGCTCCCGTCGATCCCGCGATTATCATTGACCTTACGCGTCGCTCTGTCCAATTATTTAGACATATGGCCTGCAAAGCACCCACCAAGTGAGCCGCCGGGCTGCCTTCAGGCTCGGCTATGTGGCGCGCCGCAACCGGGTCTTCGCCTCGCCGAAATTCCAGCATTGGGCCGCGCGCCTGCCGCTGATCCGCTGGATTGCGCGATCCCGCGCCAATGGGGCCTTCGACCTGCTCGCGGGCTTTGCCTATTCGCAGGTGCTGCGCGCCTTCGTGGAGGGCGGGCTGTTCGACATTCTCAAGGACGGCCCGCTCGGCGCGGGCGCGATCGCGGCGCGGATGGGGCTTTCCGAAGCCGCCGCTCTCACCCTGCTGCGCGCCGGCCGGCCGCTGATGCTGTCGGAGGAGCCCGCCCCCGATCACTGGATGCTCGGCGAGCAGGGCGCTGTTTTCGCATCCAATCCCGGCGTCCAGGCGATGGTGCGCCACCACCGCCTGCTCTATGCCGACCTCGCCGATCCGCTCGCCCTGCTGCGCACCGACCGCAAGGAGCCGACCGCGCTCTCGCGCTTCTGGACCTATGCCGGGGCGCTCCAGGGCGCGACCGAGCGGGGGACGGACACCGCGGAGTATTCGCGACTGATGGCCGCCTCGCAGCACTTCGTCGCCGACGAGGTGCTGGCGAGCGTTCCCTTCCGCGACGTGCGCAAGCTGCTCGATGTCGGCGGCGGGCACGGGGCGTTCCTGCGGCATATCGGCACGGCCTGGCCGCATCTGGCGCTCGGCCTGTTCGATCTGCCGGAAGTCGCCGCCACCGGCGCCAGCGTCCTGGGCGCGGCGCTGGGCGAGCGCCGCATCACCGCGCATCCCGGCAATTTCTTCAGCGATTCCATACCGCAAGGCTACGACATGGTGTCGCTGATCCGGATCCTGCACGATCACGACGATGCCCCCGCGCAGGGCTTGCTCGGCAATATCCGCAAGAGCCTCGCGCCAGGCAGCCGCCTGCTGATCGCCGAGCCGATGGCGCGCATTCCCGGCACCGAGGCGATGGGCGAGGCCTTCTTCGGCCTCTACCTGTGGGCAATGGGATCGGGCCGCCCGCGCAGCCCGGCGGAAATCATCGCCATGTGCCGCGCGGCCGGGTTTGCGCAGGCGCGCTTCGTCGCAACCGCGCAACCGGTCAACGCAAGCATCGTCATGGCCACCGCCTGAGCATAATTTGTCCAAGTTGTTTGACAGTAGGGAACGTAAGGCGTAGCACACAGTTGGGAGAACGTAGCTGCGGGGTTTTCGACTCGGCGTTCGCGCCTCGAATGCACCCCTCAGGGAGACCGAGGACATGAACACGCTGGCCGTCATTCTCGAAGCACCGGAGCGCCTCGCTCTCCGGGCGCTCGAAATGAAGCCGGTGGAGGCCGCGGACGTTCTGGTCGAGATCGCCTGGAGCGGGATCAGCACCGGCACCGAAAAACTCCTCTTCACCGGCCGCATGCCGCCCTTCCCGGGGCTCGGGTATCCGCTGGTGCCGGGTTACGAATCCGTCGGCCGCATCGTGGACGCAGGGCCCGAAGCCCGCGCACGGATCGGCGACTGGGTCTTCGTCCCTGGAGCAAACTGCTACACCGATGCGCGCGGCCTCTTCGGAGGCACCGCGCGCCGCGTGATAGTGCCGTCGGCGCGGGCGTTGCCGATCCCCGAGCATCTCGGCGAATCCGGGGTGCTTTGTGCCCTCGCGGCGACGGCACTTCACGCGATCAAGGGCGGTTTCGCCCGCCGCGAGGCGCTGCCCGATCTGATCGTCGGCCACGGCGTATTGGGCCGCCTCCTCGCGCGGCTGACGCTGGCGCTGGGCGGCACCGCGCCGACGGTGTGGGAAACCAACGCCGCCCGCCGTTCGGGCGCTGCTGGATACAATGTGATCGACCCCGCCGCCGACGAGCGCCGCGATTACCACGCGATCTATGACGCGAGCGGCGATGCCGGCCTGATCGACGAACTCGTCATGCGCCTTTCCAAGGGCGGCGAGATCGTGCTCGCGGGCTTCTATTCCGAACGCGTCAGCTTCGCCTTCCCGGCCGCCTTCATGCGCGAGGCGCATTTCCGCGTCGCCGCCGAATGGCAACCCGGCGACCTCGCCGAGACGCGGGCGCTGATCGAATGCGGGCGGCTCGACTTGAAGGGCCTCGTCACCAACCGGCGCCCTGCCGGAGAGGCGCTCGACGCCTACCCCCAAGCCTTCAGCGATCCCGATTGCCTGAAGATGGTCCTCGATTGGAGCGAATGCTGATGTCCGTGCTTGATACCCAGGCCGCCCACCTTCGCGACGAGGCTTCGCTTGAACCCGATCCGGTCCACACCGGCGAGGTGAAGAGCGAAACCCAGATCATCGCGATCTACGGCAAGGGCGGGAGCGGCAAGAGCTTCGCGCTCGCCAACCTCTCCTACATGATGGCCCAGCAGGGCAAGCGCGTGCTGCTGATCGGCTGCGACCCCAAGTCCGACACCACAAGCCTGCTGTTCGGCGGCAAGGCGACGCCCTCGATCATCGAAACCTCCAGCCGCAAGAAACTGGCGGGCGAGGAAGTGCGCATCGAGGATGTGTGCTTCCAGCGCGACGGCGTCTTCGCAATGGAACTGGGCGGCCCCGAAGTCGGTCGCGGCTGCGGCGGGCGCGGGATCATCCACGGGTTCGAGACGCTCGAGAAGCTGGGCTTTCACGACTGGGGCTTCGATTACGTCCTGCTCGACTTTCTGGGTGACGTGGTGTGCGGCGGCTTCGGCCTGCCGATCGCGCGCGACATGTGCCAGAAGGTGATCGTGGTCGGATCGAACGACCTGCAATCGCTCTACGTGGCGAACAACGTGTGCCAGGCGGTCGAATATTTCCGAAAGATGGGCGGGAACGTCGGCGTCGCGGGGATGATCGTCAACAAGGACGACGGCACGGGCGAGGCGCATGCCTTTGCCGAGGCCGTGGGCATCCCGGTGCTGACCGCGATCCCCGCCAACGAGGACATCCGCCGCAAGAGCGCCAATTACCAGATCATCGGCATCCCCGGCGGCGAATGGGGCAGCCTGTTCGAAACCCTGGCCGAAAATGTCGCCAACGCCCCGCCGCTGCGGCCCACGCCGCTCGATCAGGACGGGCTGCTCGGCCTGTTCAGCGCCGATGTGGTGGGCGGCAATGTCGAGCTCGTCCCCGCCACCCAGGCGGACATGCGCGGCGGGGTGTTCGAAACGAAGCCCAGCCTCGAAGTGATCTACGACGAAGCATGAGCATGCCTGACGCCTTTGACGCCGTCCCGCGCGCTGCTGACCGGATCGACCTCGATCCGGCCGCGGGGGCCTGCGCGTCGAAGGACACCATGAACGAGGCCGCCCGCGCCGCCGGCAAGAGCGACATCCTCGATCAATATGCGGCCGACTACCCCGTCGGCCCGCATGACCAACCCCAATCCATGTGCCCCGCGTTCGGGTCACTCCGGGTGGGCCTGAGAATGCGGCGCACCGCGACCGTGCTCTCAGGCTCGGCCTGCTGCGTCTATGGCCTGACCTTCACCTCGCACTTCTACGGCGCGCGGCGGACGGTGGGCTATGTGCCCTTCTCCTCGGAAACGCTGGTCACCGGCAAGCTGTTCGAGGACATCAAGGAAGCGGTCGAAGGCCTCGCCGACCCTGAGAATTACGACGCGATCGTGGTCACCAACCTGTGCGTGCCGACCGCGAGCGGTGTGCCGCTGCGGCTTCTGGGCAAGGCGATCAACGGCGTGCGGATCATCGGCATCGACGTTCCCGGGTTCGGCATCCCGACCCACGCGGAAGCCAAGGACGTGCTGGCGGGCGCAATGCTCCAATATGCGCGCGAGGAAGTGATGAGCGGGCCGGTTGCGGCGCCCCGCGAACGCTCCGACCTGCCTTCGGTGGCGCTGCTGGGCGAGATGTTCCCGGCTGACCCTGTGGTGATCGGGCAGATGCTCGCGCCCCTCGGCCTCGCCGCCGGCCCGGTCGTCCCGACCCGCGAATGGCGCGAGCTCTATGCGGCACTCGATTGCGCGGTCGTCGCCGCGATCCACCCCTTCTACACCGCCTCGATCCGCGAGTTCGAAGCCGCGGGCCGCCCGGTGATCGGCTCGGCCCCGGTGGGCGCGGACGGCACCGCCGCCTGGCTGCAATCGCTGGGCGACGTCATGGGCCTGCCCCAGGCCAAGGTCGACGGCGTCAAGAACGCGATGATCGCCGCCTGCAGGGGCGCGCTGGCGAACATGCCGATCAAGGGGCGCATCACCGTTTCGGGCTATGAGGGCTCCGAGCTGCTGGTCGCCCGCCTGCTGGTCGAAAGCGGCGCCGACGTGCGCTATGTCGGCTCGGCCTGCCCGCGCACCAAGTGGTCGGATGCCGACCGCGAATGGCTCGAGGCGCGCGGCGTGGCTGTGCAGTTCCGCGCCAGCCTCGAGCAGGACATCGCCGCGGTCGAGGAATATCGCCCCGATCTCGCCATCGGCACCACGCCGGTGGTGCAGCACGCCAAGGCGAAGGCGATCCCGGCGCTCTATTTCACCAACCTGATCTCGGCCCGGCCGCTGATGGGCCCGGCAGGGGCGGGCAGCCTCGCGACCGTGATCAACGCCGCGATGGGCAACAAGGCGCGCTTCGATGCGATGCGCGACTTCTTCGAGGGCGTCGGCACCGAGCACGCCGCGGGCGTGTGGGAGGATCTCCCGGTCGACCGGCCCAAGTTCCGCAAGAAATACGCCGCCCTCAACGAGGCTGCGCGCAAGGCATCGGAGGCGATCGGATCATGACGCTCGTCCTCGATCATGATCGGGCAGGCGGCTACTGGGGCGCCACCTATGTCTTCACCGCGGTGAAGGGCTTGCAGGTCATCATCGACGGCCCCGTCGGCTGCGAAAACCTGCCGGTGACCTCGGTGCTCCACTACACCGACGCGCTGCCCCCGCATGAACTCCCCATCGTCGTCACCGGCCTTGGCGAGGAAGAGCTCGGCAAGACCGGTACCGAAGGCGCGATGAAGCGGGCATGGAAGACCCTCGATCCCGAGCTGCCCGCCGTGGTCGTCACCGGCTCGATCGCCGAAATGATCGGCGGCGGCGTCACGCCGGAAGGGACCAATATCAAGCGCTTCCTGCCGCGCACCATCGACGAGGACCAGTGGCAGAGCGCCGACCGCGCGCTGACCTGGCTGTGGACCGAATTCGGCCCCAAGAAGATGCCCGCCCGCCGCGAACGCCGCGAGGGCGAGAAGCCGGTCGTCAACATCATCGGCCCCAGCTACGGCATGTTCAACATGCCAAGCGATCTCGCCGAGATCCGGCGGCTGGTCGAAGGCATCGGCGCCGAGGTCGGCGTGGTCTTCCCGCTCGGCACGCACCTTGCGGACATCTCCAAGCTGGCGAACGCGGACGCCAATGTCTGCCTTTACCGCGAGTTCGGGCGCAACCTGTGCGAAACGCTCGAGCGGCCCTATTTCCAGGCACCCGTCGGCCTCAGCCAGACCACCAAGTTCCTGCGCGCCCTCGCCGCCGAGCTCGGCCTCGATCCCGAGCCCTTCATCGAGCGCGAGAAGCACACCACCATCAAGCCGCTGTGGGACCTGTGGCGCTCGGTCACGCAGGACTTCTTCGGCACGGCGAGCTTCGGCATCGTCGCCAACGAGACCTATGCGCGCGGCATCCGCCACTTCCTCGAAGACGACATGGGCCTCCCCTGCGCCTTCGCCTTCTCGCGCTGCGCGGGCGTGAAGCCCAGGAACGAGGACGTGCGCGCCGCGATCCGCGCCAACCCGCCGCTGGTGGTGTTCGGCAGCTATAACGAGCGCATGTACATGGCCGAGTGCGGCGCGCGCGGGATGTATATCCCCGCCAGCTTCCCGGGCGCTGCGATCCGCCGCCATACCGGCACGCCCTTCATGGGCTATTCGGGCGCGACCTATCTGGTGCAGGAAGTGTGCAATGCGCTGTTCGACGCGCTGTTCCACATCCTGCCGCTCGGCACCGATATGGACAAGGTCGATCCGACCCCGGTGCGCAATGAAGCCCAGTTGACCTGGGACAATGACGCCAAGGCCAAGCTCGACCAGCTTGTCGAGGCTCAGCCGGTGCTGATCCGCATTTCCGCCGCCAAGCGTCTGCGCGACGCGGCCGAATGGCGGGCGCGCCAGCGGGGCGAGACCACGGTTACGGCAGACTGCCTTGCAGACAGCCTGCTCGAAGGAACGGGAGCGTGATGATGCGTCCTGCCCTTCACCACCCTTTGTCGCTGCTGCGGGCGCGCCCCGCATCGGCACAAGCCCATGCCCCCCTTCCACAGGGGGCTCTCCAATCCACGTGGGGGATCACGCGGGGATGCCGACGGGGGCCTTCGGGCTCCCAATCACACCCAACTGAACGGAGACAACCCAATGAATGAACGCATCGGGACTCACCTGACCCCTGAAGAGGCTCAGGAAATCCACAAGGGCTTCATGGGCACCTTCACCATCTACGTGGTGATCGCGCTCGTCGCTCACGCGCTCGTCTGGGCCGACAAGCCCTGGCTGCCGATCTGATCAATAGCCGGTTTGCTGCCGCGATGCCGGGGCCCGTCCCCGCGCCGTCACGGCTGACACCCGACTATTACTGCGAAACATTCGAAGGAATTCACCATGTGGAGACTTTGGTTCTACTTTGACATCCGCCGCACCCTCGTGGCGCTGCACGTTGGTCTCGCCGTCCTGGCGTTCACCATCCACTTCATCCTGCTCAGCACCGATCGTTACAACTGGCTCGAAGACGCCAGCGCTGCGCCGGCTGCGGCTGCTGTCACCTCGTCGGAAGCTCCGGCGGCGGGATAGTAACCCACGCGAAATGTGAGGGGGCAGGTTCGCCTGCCTGCCTCCTAACACTCGTCGACAACCTATAGCACCCGCCCTTGTGGCGGGGAGGATGGACCTATGGCGCTCCTTAGTTTCGAGCGGAAATACCGCGTCCGCGGTGGCACATTGATCGGCGGCGACCTTTTCGACTTCTGGGTCGGGCCGTTTTATGTCGGATTCTTTGGAGTGACTGCGGCAATCAGCGCCCTTCTGGGCACCATGCTGATCTTTGCTGCTGCAACCCAGGGGCCGACCCTCAACCCGTGGCTTATTTCGATCAACCCGCCGCCGATCGAATATGGCCTCAGCCTCGCTCCGATGGAGCAGGGCGGATACTGGCAGATCATCACCGGCTGCGCCGTTATCGCGTTCAGTTCGTGGGTGCTGCGGCAGGCGGAAATCTCGCGCAAGCTCGGCATGAGCTACCACGTGCCGATCGCCTTCAGCGTCGCGGTTTTCGCCTATGTCTCGCTCAACGTGATCCGTCCGCTGTGGATGGGCGCGTGGGGCAACGGCTTCCCCTACGGGATCTGGACCCACCTCGAGTGGGTCTCGAACGTCGGCTAGCCCATCGTGCGCTGGCGATCGGGCAGGTTGTCGCCGACGAAGGCGCGGAACGGCTCCATCGTGATGTTGAGCGAGGCGTCCATCACCCACAGCATCCCGGCCGCAATCCAGAGCACCGGCGCGTTGGGCATGACGAACAGCGCGAGGCTCGCCAGCAGCGCGCCGATCAGGAAGAACGGACGGCGGCGGCCGAAGCGCTCGCTCCAGGTCTTGTCCGACAGGTGCCCGATGATCGGCTGCACGATCAGCCCGGTCATCGGCGCTGCGATCCACAGGATCGCAAGCTCGCTCACATCCGCGCCCAGCGTCTGGAAGATGCGACTGACATTGCCGTTCTGAAGCTCGAAGCCGATCTGGATTCCGAGGAACCCGAAACTCATGTTCCAGATCTGGCCCGCGCTCAGCGCAGGCTTGTGGCCGACTTGCGTCATGGTCGCTTTCATCCCTCTCCCCGCCGCGCGCGCCTTCCCGGGCGTGACGCGGCACGGCCATCGGCCTATGCTTTCCGGTTCTTGCGACCGGCGTGGCGGCTTTGCGTGGCCGGGGGCCAATCTGGACGCCCTGCAAAAATTTGCAAGAAACTTTGCAGGTCAGGACGGGAAAAATCGGCAGCTCGTCGCACCGGGAGGCAGTTTCGCAAGCAAATCAAGCGGCTTGACCGTGCCGCGCCGGACGCCCGATGCGCGCCACAAAGATTTGCAAAAAAATTCCCAAGCTGTCACAACCGGCGGCGGAGGGAGTTGGATCATGAAGCGAATCTTCGCGAAGGCGGCGGCTGTGCTGTGTGCAGGCACCGCTTTGATGGGGACACCACTGGCGGCCGAAACGCCCCCCGCACCAACCCCTGCCGCCGCTCCCCTCGCCGAACGCGGGCTCGAGGACGAGATCATCTATTTCGTCCTGCCCGACCGCTTCGCCAACGGCGATCCCGCCAATGACAAGGGCGGCCTCAAGGGCGACCCGTTCCAGCACGGCTTCGACCCCACCCACAAGGGCTTCTACCACGGCGGCGACCTCAAGGGGCTGACCGCGAAGCTCGACTACATCCAGGGCATGGGCGTCACCGCGATCTGGTTCGCGCCGATCTTCAAGAACAAGCCCGTCCAGGGCCGTCCGGGCGAGGAGAGTGCGGGTTATCACGGTTACTGGGTGACCGACTTCACCCAGGTCGATCCGCATTTCGGCACCAATGCCGAGTTCAAGGCCTTCGTCGATGCCGCCCATGCGCGCGGGATGAAGGTCTACATGGACATCATCATCAATCACACCGCCGACGTGATCGGCTATGCCGAGGGCGAGGCCAACGGCTACCGCTATCGCAACAAGGGCGAATACCCCCACTCGCGCCGCGGCGGTGTGGACGGCAAGGCGATCAACCCGGGCTTTGCGGGCGACGCGAACGCCGATCCCGCCAATTGGGCCAAGCTCACCGACCCGACCTTCGCCTACACCCCGGTCGTGCCCGAGGCGGAGAAGAACGTGAAGGTTCCCGCCTGGCTCAACGATGTCACGCTCTACCACAACCGCGGCAACTCGCACTGGGTGGGCGAGAGCAGCCTTTATGGCGACTTCTCGGGGCTCGACGATCTGGCGACCGAGAACCCGCGCGTCGTCTCCGGCATGATCGCAATCTTCGGCCAGTGGATCGACGATTACGGCATCGACGGCTACCGCATCGACACCGCCAAGCATGTGAACCCCGAGTTCTGGCAGACCTTCACCCCGGCGATCCTCAAGCGCGCGCACGACAAGGGCATCAAGCACTTCCACATCTTCGGCGAGATCGCCTACGAGGAGCCCACCGCCACCCTCGCCGCGCAGGTGATGGCGCAGAGCGGCTTGCCCTATGCGCTCGACATGGGCTTCGCCAAGGCGGCGCAGCTTGTCGCGAGCGGCAAGGCGGGCCCGCGGCTGATGGCGGAGTTCCTCGAGCAGGACGCGATCTATCCCGGCGGCGCGAAGACCGCGCTGGGCCTGCCGACCTTCCTCGGCAACCACGATTTCGGGCGCTTTTCCATGTTCGTGCGCGAGATGAGCGGCAATGCCGAGGAGGCGAAGCTCCTCGCCCGCGTCCGGCTCGGACATGCGATGATGTTCCTGCTGCGCGGGGTGCCGACGGTCTACTACGGCGACGAGCAGGGCTTCATCTCCGACGGCAACGACCAGCTGGCGCGCGAGGACATGTTCCCCAGCAAGGTCGCCTTCTACAACGACAACGACCTGATCGGCAGCGACGCGACGACGGCCGAGGACAATTTCGATCCCGCCCACCCGCTCTACCGCCTGATCGCCGAGCTTTCGGCCGCCCGCACCGCGAGCCCGGCGCTGCGCCGCGGGCTCACCACGGTGCGCGCCTTCACCGAAGCCGGCCCCGGGTTGCTAGCCGTTGAGCGCCACGATCCTGAAACCGGACAGCGCGTTCTGGCGCTGTTCAACACCGGCGAAAGCCCACTTTCGCAAAGCATCGAGGTAAGCTACGCGGCGCGCGGCGTCGCACCCCTCATTGGCCCCTGCCCTGCCGCGCTCGCCGCGCCCGGCGCGGTCACGGTCACGCTGCCCGCCTTCGGCTTTGCCGCCTGCATTCTGGAGACCGACAACTAATGGCAACCGCACTTGCCGACACTTCTGTTGCCACGGACACCGCGCCGGCCTGGTGGCGCGGCGCGGTCATCTACCAGATCTACCCGCGCTCCTTCCGCGACACCAACGGCGACGGTATCGGCGATCTTGCCGGGATCGCCGACGGGCTCGACTACATCGCCGAGCTCGGCGTCGACGGCATCTGGATCAGCCCCTTCTTCACCTCGCCGATGAAGGATTTCGGCTACGACGTTGCCGATTACTGCGGGATCGACCCCTCTTTCGGCACCTTCGCCGATTTCGACCGGATCATCGAGAAGGCCCACAGCCTTGGATTGAAGGTCATCATCGACCAGGTCTATTCGCACACCTCGGACGAGCACGCATGGTTCCAGGAAAGCCGCGCCGACCGGACCAATCCCAAGGCCGACTGGTATGTCTGGGCCGACCCCAAGCCCGACGGCTCGCCGCCGTCGAACTGGCAGTCGGTGTTCGGCGGCTCGGCATGGCAGTGGGACGGGCCGAGGAAGCAGTATTACCTGCACAACTTCCTCACCTCGCAGCCCGATCTCAACGTCCACAACCCGGATGTGCAGAATGCGCTGCTGGATGTCGCGCGCTTCTGGCTGGCGCGCGGGGTGGACGGGTTCCGGCTCGATGCGCTCAACTTCTCGATGCATGATCCCGAGCTGCGCGACAACCCGCCGAGCGGCGTGCCGATGGAGCTGGTGACGCGTTCGCGCTTGGCATCGAGCGAGGACTGGATCGAGCCGCGGATCCCGGTGACGATGATCGCGTCACCCTCCTCCTCGCCCTCGACCACCGCGGGCTTCTCGTCAGCCTGCTCCTGAGCCATCACCGGCGTGCCGGTGACCGCCAGCGCCATGAAGGTCGCGGCCCCGCACAGCAGGCGCGCGCTTGCATTGATCCCGTTCATTTTCATCAGAAGTCCCCTCCCGCAAGCGCCCTTCGATGGCGCTTTTGCAGTTTTTTTCATAGCCCAACCTGAACCGCAGGTAAATCGCCAAATGGGGGCGTTTCGCGGAGACCCCGAAAATCTTGTGTTTTCGTGCATTTTTGGGCGGTTGGATGATATTTTTCGAACGAAGCGGCATCATGTTAACGCTATCATACAGGCGAATGTTGCGCGATTGTCACAGTTTTGCCTCGTGCCGCAGTGCAGCATGACGAGCCGCGCGGGCGGGCCGCCGCGCTGACGCCCGCAGACCTTGCCTTCTCCCCTTTTTCGGACGTGATTCCTAAGGCTTATCCTTGCAGCTTGGAGCCCTGCCGCGAGTTTGATAGGCTCCCCCGCATGGTCAGTCAGCCCGCCTTCTCCGGACACGACGCCCGCGCGGCATGGGAAATCCCTCTTGCCGATCCGCTGGTCGAGGCAATTTCTTCGACCGATCAGCATCTTGTCAGTCTGGACAATTTTCTGGGGAATCCCGAACACGCGATTTCACAGGCCTCTTTGCAAAAATTTGCAAAAATCACGCCGCAATATCCCGGCGTGCGCGCCGCGCTCGAGCCGGCGGTGTGCGGCGCGTGGCTTGCGCAGCTTGGCCCGCTGCTCGACCGGTGGTTCGGCGGCTCAGGGCGCCCCTGGGCGATGCAGGCGTGGTATTCGCTGGTGACGACGCCGCCCGCCGCACTCGCTCCGGTGCAGCGCCTGCCGCATGTCGACGGCACCGATCCGCAGCAGATCGCGATGATGCTCTATCTCCACCGCACAGGGCATGGCGGCACCGCCTTCTTCCGCCACCGCTCGACCGGGCTCGCGGCGCTCACTGCCGAGACCTACCCGCGCTATGCGGCCGCGGTGCAGGCCGAATATGGCCGCACCGGCATGCCGCCTGCTGCCTACCCCACCGACGGCGCGCCGCATTTCGAGCGCATCCACGTCGCCGAGGGGCGCTTCAATCGCGCGGTGTTCTACCGCGGCAACCTGCTCCACAGCGGGGTGATCGACAACGACGCCCCCTTGAGCGCCGCCCCGCGCGAGGGCAGGCTGACGATCAACGCCTTCTTCCGCCCGGCTCCGGGTTGAGGTGGCGGCACAGAGGGGACGAGGACACATGCACAGGCCTGAAGTCAACAAGCTGGTGATCGTCGGCGGCGGCACCGCCGGGTGGATCACAGCGGCCGCCTTCGCGCGGCTCCTGGGCCAGCGCCTCACCATCGAGCTGGTCGAGAGCGAGGCGATCGGCACGGTCGGCGTGGGCGAGGCGACGATCCCGCAGATCATCCGGCTCAACGCCATCCTCGGGCTCGACGAGAACGAATTCCTCAGCGCCACATCGGGCACCTTCAAGCTCGGGATCGAGTTCGTCGACTGGGGCGCGAAGGGCAGCCGCTATCTCCACACCTTCGGCGACACGGGGATGGCCCTCGGGCATGTGCCCTTCCACCACTACTGGCGGCGCAGCGCCGGGGCGGCGGGCGATCCCAAGGGGCTGTGGGACTATTCGCTTCACCAGATGGCGGCCTCGGCCGCGCGCTTCGGCAAGCTCGACCGGGTCGGCAACACCGCGATGACGGGGCTCGCCTATGCCTATCATTTCGACGCGAGCCGCTATGCCCTGTTCCTGCGCGCCTATGCCGAGGGGCGCGGGGTGACGCGCACCGAGGGGATCGTCGAGAGCGTCCAGCGCGACGGCGAGAGCGGCGATATCACCGCGATCACGCTGAAGGGCGGCAAGCAGGTCACGGGCGATTTCTTCATCGACTGCACCGGCTTTCGCGCCCTCTTGCTGGGCGATGCTCTGGGCGTGGGCTACGAGGACTGGTCGAAATGGCTTCCCTGCGACCGCGCGCTCGCGGTGCCGAGCGAGCGGCTGCCCACGCTGGTGCCCTTTACCCGCGCGACCGCCAGGGATGCCGGGTGGCAGTGGCGCATCCCGCTCCAGCACCGCACCGGCAACGGCCATGTCTATTCGAGCGGCTTCACCACCGACGAGGCGGCGGCCGAGACGCTGATGGCGGGGCTCGACACCAGGCCGCTCGCCGATCCGCGCCCGATCCGCTTCACCACCGGGCGACGGCAGGCCTTCTGGGCGCACAACTGCGCCGCCATCGGCCTCGCAAGCGGGTTCCTCGAGCCGCTCGAATCGACCTCGATCCACCTGATCCAGTCGCATGTCAGCCGGCTGATCCAGCACTTCCCGCGCGCCGGCGATCCGTCCGCGATGCGCGAGGAATACAACCGCCGCTGCACCGCCGAGTTCGCGCAGATCCGCGATTTCCTCATCCTCCACTACCACCAGACCGCGCGCGAGGATTCCGAGTTCTGGCGCTATTGCAAGCACATGGCGGTGCCCGAGAGCCTCACCCACAAGATCGCGCTGTTCGCCGCCGCGGGCCGCGTGGGCCGCGACGTGGACGATCTGTTCCAGAACGCCAGCTGGGTGCAGGTGATGCTCGGCCAGGGGGTGATGCCGGCCGATTACGATCCGATGGCCGACCAGATCAGCGATGCGCAGCTCGCCGAGTTCCTCGCCAACGTGAAGACCGTGACCGCGCGCGCGGTGGGCACCCTGCCCACCCACGAGGAGTACCTCGTCCGCCATTGCCCGGTCGACGCGCGGCTGCTCGCAGCAGCCTGAGGGCGGGACGAGGCGGGCACGAAAAAGGGCGGCGCAGCCCTGCTGCACCGCCCGTTTTTCTTGTGCCCTGAGGCCCGGTCTTACTTCGACTGGGCTTCGAGATAGGCGACCAGGTCGGCGCGCTTCTGGTCGTCCTTGACGCCCGGGAAATTCATCTTGGTGCCGGGGATGTAGCCCTTGGGGTCCTTGAGGTATTCGAACAGGATCTGCGGCGTCCAGGTGATGCCGCTGTTCTTGTTGGCGTCCGAGTAGTTGAAGCCCGCGACGGAGCCCGACTGGCGGCCGACGATCTTGTGCAGCGACGGGCCGACGCGGTTCACGCCTTCGTCGAAGACGTGGCAGGTGCGGCATGCGGCGAAGACCTTCTCGCCCGCGGCGGCATCGCCGGTGAAGCTGGCATATTCGAGCTTCGCGCCGGCATCGGCGGCGGCAGCGGGCGTGGCGGCAGCGGTTTCAGCCGGAGCGGCCGCTTCTTCGGTGGTCGCAGCCGGAGCGGCGGCTTCTTCTTCCTTCTTGCCGCCGCAAGCAGAAAGGGTGGCGAGTGCTGCCAGCGCAGCTGCGCCCATCAGGATATTACGCTTCATGGTCGTTTGTCCTCTGAACAACTTGTTCCTCCCGCATCCCAGCGGGCCTTACTCCAGTTTGTCGGGCAAGAAAAGCGGGACTTCACGCATGCCAAGCGCCCCTTTCCCCAACTCCGCCAACCCCTAACGCACAAGGATCGCAGGCGGTTCCGAAGCCCATGCACAAGCGCCAACCGGCGGCATTGCCATGGGTGGGCCATGCGCTATGCTTGCCCCATGAACACACCGCTCAACCCGCCGTTGCACCCGACGCCCACATCCACCAAGCTCACCCTTGCCCTCATGGCGATCGTGCCCCTGTGGTTCATCATCGCAGCCCTCGGCACCCGGTTCGGGGTGTGGGACTGGCGGTTCGGGCTCGTGACCATGACCATCTCGGGCGGGCCGATCCTGCTCGGCATCCTCGGGCTCGTCGCGCTGGTCGCGCTGGTGCTGGCGATCCGCGCCAGGCCGCGGCGCAAGGTGCCGCTGGCGGTGGCGGGGATCGCGCTGGTCGCGGTCGTCGCGGCATTCGGGATGTTGGCGAGCCTCCGCGGCAAGGCGGCCGAGAACCCGATTTCCGATATTGCCACCGACACCGGCAACCCGCCGGTCTTCTCCGCGGCGGTGATGGCCGAACGGGCAGAAGGCGTGAGCAATCCGGTCAACGACTTTCAGACCCCGATCGGCCAGTTGAAGCCTTACCAAGGGCGCGTTTCGGACGAGCTGGCGGTCAAGAGCATCGCGCAGATCATCACCGCCAAGCCCGACCGCCCGGCCCCGCTGCCATTGGGCGGGGCGGACAAGGCGGCGGGTATCGCGGCGGTCAAGGCGGCGATGACCGCGATGGGCCTCACCGATATCCGCGCGGACGAAGCCACCGGCACGGTCGAGGGAGTGGCGCAGAGCTTCTGGTTCGGTTTCAAGGACGATGTCGTCGCGCGCGTCGGCGAGGCGCAGATCGACTTCCGCTCGGTGAGCCGGGTGGGCGTGAGCGATCTCGGCGCCAACACCGCGCGGATCGACGACCTGCGCGCCCGCACCGAGGCGCTGCTGGGAACGGCGGCGCGCTGATCAGTCGCGGAAGGCGGCCAGCGCCATCGCGCTGCGCTGGAACACGGTGAGCGTGCACAGCGCCGCATAGGCATAGGCGATGGTGCCGAACCATGCCGGAAACAGACACATGGCGATGAACACCGCGATGGTCTCGGTGCCCTCGGCAAGGCCGGTGGAGTAGAAGAAGCTCTTGCGCCCATGCGCCTCGGTGCTCGCGCCGCGCTTGCCCGCGATCACGGCGAAGGCGAGGAAGCTGACGCCGGTCAGCACGAAACTCGCCACCAGCACCAGCGCGGGCAGGGTGTTGGCAGGCGCGAGGATGCCGAAGCCCACGGGAATGCTGACATAGAAGGCGAAGTCGGCGACGATGTCGAAATAGCCGCCGAGGTCCGAAGGCCCCCGCACGCGCGCCACCGCGCCGTCGAGCCCGTCGAGCACGCGGTTGGCGATGATCAGCGCGAGGCCCCAGCCGATGTGGCCCAAGGCAATGGCGGCGGCTCCGCCGAGGCCCAAGGCGAGCCCGGCGAAGGTGATCGCGTTGGCGGTGATCCCAGCGCCCGCCAGCGCGCGGCCGAGGGCGTTCAATGGCGGATCGATCAGGGGGCGGAGTTTGGCGTCTAGCACGGCTGCGCCCTCACCATGTCACCAGCCCGATCCATGCGCCGGTCATGGCGCTGGCGAGGTTGCCGCTGATCCAGCTCTTCATCCCCAGCCCCGCCGCCTCGGCGCGGCGCTCGGGGGCGAGGGTGCCGATGGTCGAGACCAGCAGGCCGACGCTCGCCAGATTGGCGACCCCGCACAGCGCGTAGGTGACGATCAGCGTCGCCCGCGGCCCGAGCGCGCCCGCGGGCAGCGCGGCGAGTTCGAGATAGGCGACATATTCGTTGAGCACCGCCTTGGTGCCCATCAACCCGCCGGCCGCCTGCGCCTCGCCCCAGGGCACGCCGAGCAGCCACATGAAGGGCGCAAGGCCCCAGCCGAGGATGCGCTTGAGGCTGAGCGGCGCGCCCTCCACCGTCAGCGTCGTCGCGGCCAGCGCCATGTCGACCAGCGCCACCAGCGCAAAGACCGTGATGATCACCGCGATCACCGCGAGGAACAGCTGCATCCCGTCGAGCGTGCCCTTGATGATGGCATCGATGCTGCTTTCGTACTTGAGCCCCGTGTCCTCGCCGTCGACCTCGGTCGCGGCGTCCTCGGCCGACGGGGGCACCATCAGCCGGGCGATCAGCAGCGCGGCCGGGAGCGAGATCAGCGAGGCGGAGATCATGTGGCCGACGGCATCGGGCACGGTGGCCTTGAGCGTCGTCGCATAGAGGATCAGGATCGCGCCCGAGATCGTCGCCATCGTCAGGGTCATGATCTGGAACAGTTCCGAGCGCGAGACGCGGGCGAAATAGGCCCGCGTCACCAGCGGCGCTTCGACCGGCCCGAGGAACACGCTGGCCCCGCCCGACAGGCCGACCACGCCGGAGACGCCCAGCGAACGGCGCAGGAGGAAGCTCAGGCCGTTCACGATCCAGCGCAGCACCCCCCAGTGCCACAGCAAGGCGGAGAGGGCGGAAAAGACGATCACCAGCGGCAGGATCTGGAAGGCGATCACCAGCGGCGGCTGCGCGCCCGGCTTGAGCGCGAAGGGCAGCTCCGCCCCGCCGAGATAGCCGAACATGTAGGCCGAGCCCTTGAGCGTCGCCGCCTCGACGGCGCTCACTGCGTTATTGACGAGGCCGACCGCCGCCCACACCGCCGGAACGCGCACGATCAGCACCGCGAGCAGCCCCTGCAGCGCGAGCGCACCCAGCGCCCAGCGCCAGCCGGGCAGGCGCTTGCGGTTCTCGCTGAAGGCCCATGCGAGGCCCATCAGCACCGCCAGCCCGATCACGCCGCGAAATTGGTCGAACAGTTCCAATCACACCCCCGATTGCAGCCCGTGTCATCCCCCGCCGCCCGCAGGTCAAGTGCGCGGCGGCCTAGGACACTCTGGTCAAACGCGCCCCGGTCAGGCCGGCCGCCACAAATGCGTCCCTTATTCTGTCGCTGACGATGACAAGGTCCTTGACGCCCTCCACCCGCAGCACGTCGAGACCGGCGACCTGCTCCTCGTCGATCGCCAGCTCGAAGAAGGCGCCATAGAGCCTCAGAAAGCCGCGCGAGGTCGGCGTTTCGCCTTCGCCGTAATAGCAGGGGCTCCATTCCGATCTTGCCTCGTCGACGCAGGCGCGGACTTTCCGGATGGAGAGGGCGTGATATGCCTGCGAGGGCGCGTGATTATCGAAGCGGACCGGGTGGAAAACGATCTCGTCCTCGGAAACGCCGGTGCCCGCGATCACCTGCCGCGCGCGTTCGCTGACGAACAGGAAACGCCAGCCGACCGCGAAGTCGGTTTCCCGGCCGTGATGCGCGACCCGGGCGGTCAGATCGAGGGGCACAGGCGAGCCGTCCAGCGGGTCGAAAAAGCAGTCTGCGGCCACCTCGCGGATATCCCCGATGTGCCACTGATCGGCGATGCTCATGTCCTGGTCCAGACTGTAATAGGGCATTCGCACAGGTTCCGTTGTCGTACCGAGAGCCTCTCTGGCCGATCACGCGGCCGAGCGCCAGCGCCTCAGCCGCGCATCCAGGCGTGATAGCGCTCGACCCACTTGAGCAGCCCCTCGGGCTTGTTGGCGCGCTTCCAGTTGCCGGCCGCGAACTTGTTGGCCTCGGCCATGGTGGGGTAGGAGTGGATCGTGCCGAGGATCTTGTTGAGGCCGATCCCGTGCTTCATCGCCAGCACATATTCGGCGAGCAGCTCGCCCGCATGCGCGCCGACGATGGTGACGCCGAGCACCTTGTCCTTGCCGCCTGCCGGGGTGAGCACCTTGACGAAGCCCTTCGTCTCGCTCTCGGCGATGGCGCGGTCGAGATCGTCGAGCTCGTAGCGGGTGACTTGCACCGCGATGCCCTGCTCCGCCGCCTCGCGCTCGTTGATCCCGACGCGGGCGACTTCGGGGTCGAGGAAGGTGACGGCGGGGATCACGCGGTAGTCGGCCTTGAACTTGCGGAACATGCCGAACAGCGCGTTGACGCTGGCATACCAGGCCTGGTGGCTCGCGGTGTGGGTGAACTGGTAGGGCCCCGCGACGTCGCCGGCGGCGAAGATGTTGGGGAACTTGGTGGCGAGGAATTCGTCGGTCACGACGGTGCGGTCGACATCGACCCCGATGTCCTCGAGCCCGAAGCCGGTGAGCCGCGCCTTGCGGCCGATGGCGACGACCAGCGCGTCATAGGGCACCGCGACCTCGGCCCCGCCCGCCTCCGCGATCAGGGTGCGGCCTTCAAAGCGCACCGCCTTGTGGCCGGTGAGCACGCGCACGCCGTCAGCTTCGAGCGATTCCTTGGCGAGTGCCGAGACATCGGCATCCTCGCGCCCCAGCACGGCGTCGGCCATCTCGATCTGGGTGACCTCGGAGCCGAGCCGCGCGAGCGACTGCGCGATCTCGCAGCCGATCGGCCCGCCGCCGAGCACCACCGCGCGCGGCGGGGCGGCGTCCATCGCGGCGAAGGCCTGCCACATGGTCTCGCTGGTGAGGTAGCCGCTCTCCGCGATCCCCGGGATCGGCGGCACCACCGGCTCGGCCCCGCTGGCGATGATGATGCTGCGGGTGGTGAGGCGCTGCGTACCGCCATCGTTCAGCGCGATCTCGACCGTCCACGGGTCGATGATCTTCGCGTAGCCCTTGACCACATCGACCCCGAGGCCGGTGTAGCGTTCGACCGAATCGTGGGGCTCGATTGCCTCGATGGTGTCGAGCACCCGCGCGATCACCGCCTTGAACGGCACCTCGGGCTCCACGGGCGACAGGCCATACTTGTCGGCGTGGCGCATGGTCGCGGCGACCTTGGCGCTCTTGATCAGCGCCTTGGAGGGCACGCAGCCGGTGTTGAGGCAATCGCCGCCCATTTCGTGGGCCTCGACCAGCGTCACCTTGGCCTTGACCTGCGCGGCGATATAGGCCGAGACGAGCCCCGCCGAGCCTGCGCCGATTACCACGAGGTTGCGGTCGAATTTGCGAGGCTTCGTGAACCCGGCATAGACCTTGCGGCGCTTCAGCATCCCGATCACCCCCTTGGCGAGCCACGGCACGATGCCAAGCAGCACGAAGCTGCCGATCACCGCGGGCGATGCAATCCCGGACAGGCTGTCGATCTGCGCCAGCTGGGTGCCCGCGTTCACGTAAACGATGGTGCCCAGCAGCATGCCCGCCTGACTCACCAGCGCAAAGGTCAGCGTGCGGATGCGCGTCAGGCCCATCACCAGATTGACAATGAAGAAAGGGAAGACCGGGATCATCCGCAAGGAAAAGAGGTAGAACGCCCCGTCCCGCTCCAGACCGGTGTTGATCGCCTTCAGCCGTTCGCCGAACTGCGCCTCGATACTGTCGCGCAGCACATAGCGCGAGGAGAGGAAGGCAAGCGTTGCCCCGATGGTGGATGCAAAAGAGACAATGATCGTGCCCAATACGAGGTCGAACAACGCTCCGGCGGCCAGCGTCATGATCGCGGCCCCCGGCAGCGAGGCGCCGGCGACCACAACATAGGCGAGGAAGAACCCCACAATCACCGCCAGCGCATTGCGCTGCTGAAATGCCGCCAGATCGGCCGCGAGCGCCTTGATCCCCTCGAGCGTAAGGTATTGCCCGATATCGAAGATGAAGTAGGCAGCGACCAGCGCAGCCAGAACGGCGAGGACAGCAAGCTTTTTCAAAGTGGGACTCCCTTGTCGGGCATTCGCCGTCAGACCCCGGATCGTTACTCGCTCTTCGCAAGTGCAGCGTATTTCGCAATCCAGCGTTTGTCGATCCAGTGCTTGAGCGCGAGCACCCACGACCCTTGCGCGCTCAGCGGCCCATAGCTGAGGATCGCCGAACCGTCGCCGGTGTTCATCAGGTAGAGGCTGTTCCATCGGGGATGGTAGGCGGCGCGCGGGGTCTCGCCCGCCAGCATATGGCGCAGGTTGGCGGCGAGCACCGGCCCGGCAAACACCGCATGCACCCCGGCATGCGCGAGCGCGCGGTCGGTGCGCGCGGCGACGTCTCCGGCGGCGAAGATGCGCGGGTGCGACACTGAGCGGTGGTGCGCGTCGACGCTCAGGAACCCGCCCGCGTCGGTCGCCACCCCGCTCGCGCGCGCCCAGCCGGGCGCGGCGCTGCCGGTGGCGGCGATGACGAGATCGGCGGGCTCGAGCGACCCGCCGCC
>NZ_LSJS01000053.1 GCF_001557325.1 Erythrobacter donghaensis | reverse complement strand
ACCTGCGTCTCTCGCCGCCACGCTCGACATAAACTGCGACTGCAAAGAATATGTTTAATGTGGAGCTCCACATTAGACATATTCGCGGGGGGAGAGATCGATTTCGAGCGCTTCACGTTCTGCATCGGAGAGATCAGCGAGGCGGCGATTGAGCATGGCTTCGGCGGTCGAGACGAGTTGCACTACAACCGCGTTGCCGTCGGCAAGTGCCGTATCAATCGCAGGCAGCAGGCTCGGCAGCTTCATCGATAGAAGGAGCTGCGCGAAGAAGCGCTGCTTGGTGCCTTCAAACACCGAGAGCGCCGCCGATTTGGCACCTGAATTCAGGGTATCGCCACTGTCAGTGTCGACGATCCGGGTTGCCTCGAGTGCCTCGCGCAGGTTGGCATGAATGATTGCCCAGGCGTCTGCATAGGCGTCATAAACCGTTACCTGATCGGGGGTCAGGCCATGCTCGAGAATCTCGTACTCAACTCCGGCGAATGAAAGTGCCCTCGCCGCGTACAGTCCGAGTGACTTCAGGTCTCGGGCGACCAGTTCCATTGCAGCGATACCGCCATCGCGGATGTCCGCGACGAAGGCTTCGCGATTGGCAAAAGCCGTTTCGGGACCCCACAGACCGAGACGGGTCGCATAGGCGAGATTATTGACGTCGGATGCCCCGGTCGCAGAAGCGTAGAGCACGCGGGCGCGCGGCAACAGATTCTGGATGCGAACACCGGCAATGCCCTGCTCCGATCCCTTGACCTTACCACGTGAGCCCTCCCCGCCAGCGGCGTTGGCCATCGCATGGGCTTCGTCGAAAACGATGACGCCGTCGAAGTCCTCTCCTGACCATTCGAGAATTTGCTCGAGCCTAGTCGCGTCGCTGCGGCCCGAGCGCAGTGTCGGATAAGTAACGAAGAGTATGCCCTCGCGCATCCCAATCGGGACACCGAGCTTCCACTGGCCGAGCGGCTGGATGTCGATGGGAAGGCCACCGAGCGCGCTCCAATCGCGGCGGGCATCCTCGAGCAAAGCTTCGTTCTTGGAGATCCAGATGTGGCGCCGTTCACCCCTCACCCACCGGTCGAGGATGACAGATGCGACTTGCCGGCCTTTGCCTGCGCCAGTTCCGTCACCAAGAAAGTAGCCCATGCGATAGGCGTGCCCCTCGGCGCTCGCCTTCAAGGCGCAGCCCTTGTCGTCGGGCTCGAACCGGCCTGGCAGATCGCGGGCATGGGCGCTTGCGGCATAGATCAGGGTCTCGGCCTGCGCAGCGGATAAGACGCCTTCAGCAATGATACTCGAAGGAAGCTGAGGCACCACTTCCGGCACGGGTGCGGTTATCGAACCCATTGCGACGGATTCTACCAGCGGGGTCGGGTGGGAGACCGCATTTGCAATTGAGATCCGGCTCGGTCGGTAAGGCAAATAATGCCCAACCTGGCTTTCGATCGGCGCAGGTGCTTCGAGCGGAGTAAATTCAAGCGGCAGTATCGACGGCGCCGCAGCGGCTGGATGGACCTTAAGTGGAACCGGTTTTGTCCTGTTCGCCACCAGTCGAAGCGGCAAGGCTGGCTTGATGCCGATGCTGGGCTCGGAGGGCAGGCTTACCCGGTCAGGCAGCATCTCGACCAGCAGATGAAGCTCGGCAAAGTTTGCAGGCTGGGCGATGATCGGGCTGGCAACATCATCAGCCTTGTCGAGAACCAGGAGCCGGGTAGAGATTGATGTGCCCTGCTTGACGAAACCTCGCTCGATCGTCGCGTTGAGGCGCAATGAAACGGGACCGGCAATCCCAGCAAGGAACTTCGGAAGCTCGAACCATTCGGGCATCACTGCGACCAGGCGGCCACCGGGCAGAAGGCGCTTCCAGGCAGAACGCAAATGGCGATCGCCAGTGCGACTATCGTGGCCCCTCTCGATACCGCGTGAATAGGGCGGGTTCATCAGCACCACGCTTGGACCCACGTCGGGCGTGAGAAGTTCGTCGATCAGTTCCCCGTCAAATCCAGTGACTGTCGCGTTCGGAAACACGGCGCCCAGGCATTCGCGGCGCAGCGGCGATATCTCGTTGAGAGCAAGACGCGCCGCTGCCTTTGCCGCCCATACGGCCAGCATCCCGGTCCCGGCCGAAGGTTCGAGAACCAGTTCGTTAACAGAAATCGCGGATGCCTTTGCAGCCATCCAGGCCAAACGGGGCGGCGTTGCGAATTGTTGCCACTCGATCTGCTCATCGCTCCGGTTGGACTGGGTCGGGACCAGGCGTTCGAAGTGCGTGAATGCCTCATCGGCGAAGCTGGACGACATCGCAGGTGAGAATTCAGTTGCCTGCGCCAGGAAAAGCACCTGCGCCAATTCAAGTGCGGCATGGGCATCACGTACGGACCAGCGTCCTTCGGCGTCGCTACCGCCGAAGTGATCGGCCATTGTTGCATTCACAGTGACCCGTGAGATTGCTTGATCTGCAGCGAGCCGCGCGGCCAGCGCCCTCGCCGCTGCCAACACTTGCGGCTCGGCTGGATCGGAGAATGCGAAAGCGGTATTTGCATGTGACATGAGAGACCTCCTGAAGAGGCCCTGGGTTTGTCCGGGTGTCCGTTCAGATGGATCCGTCCGGGGGCCTCACAAGGCCCCAAGCCCGCTTTCCTCTCACCGACATTCAGACCGCAGCTCGGACTGAGCGCATGAGCACATCATTCCAATCATCGCCGGTCTGCTGCGGACGCCTGGTGACAATCAGCCGCGCTTCGCAAGCGTAAGCGTTTCGCGCGCGCTCTTCAGCAAGGCGCCCACCCGCATCATTGTCGACAAAGAGATACAGCTGGCGCACCGATTCCGGGATTGTGACCTGTCCGAAGCGTTCGTTTCCTAGCGTCGCCCAGCAGGGAACCTTGAACATTTGCATCGCTGAGAGGGCCGTTTCGTTTCCTTCTGCAAGGCCAAGGCGTCCCCCATCCGGGTACGCGAAACGCACCGCGCCAGAACCGGGACTGCCTAACGCACGCCTGGGCTGATCGAAAGAAGCCAAGCTGGTTTTGTCGAGGTCGAGGAAGGAGCGGTGCAGCGCCAGAATTCCGGCATCATTGCGCACGGCCGCGATCATCGCGGGAAGAAACCGGACAGCACCCTTTGGCCCCAGCGGCATATGCGGGTGGAAACGCAGCTCCGGCGAAGAAATCGTGATGCCTCTGGACACGAGGTACTTTTCGGCGGGGCTGCCAGCGATGGTCGACGCCTCACGCCAGAGCCTCAGCGCATTGCGATTGGCGACATCCTCGCGCGGTTCGGCCACGATCGGACCACTCGTGCCATCAAACAGGTCCGCAATTCGTATTCCGAGCTCGGCCATGGCTTCTATCACCGCCTCGTTCGTGCAGCCGGCAAAGCAATGAACAAGGATTGCGCGCTTTCCGAGTGTGATGCTTAGCGAAGGAGTGCGGTCGTCGTGGGCCGGGCAACAGCACATTCCGCGCGAACGCGACCAGGTACCGCCTAGCTGCTCAACTATCTTGCGCGCGCGGTTTTCCAGTTGCAGACTTTGGAATCGGGATGATCGGTTTTGGCGCATGGGGGCATCTCCATCGTAACGTGCTTCCACCCGCGCAGCCTCCGCTCTGCGTCGCTGACGTTTCATTTTCCTACATCATATGTTCTATATATGTTCCATCCCGATTCGACCATTAAAGGATTCGGGAATGAGACTGAAATCGGCAGTAGCCGCAGTGGCAACGGCAGGACTTGGGTTCGTCCTCCCCGCTCACGCGCAGGAGCCGGAAGCCCCTCAGATGACCTTTGCCTCGGAGTTGACGACCGACGGCTTCCGCGTTGCAGAAGGAACCGATGGCTTTCGTCTCATCGAACACGGCATTTGGAGAATGCCTCCAGCGGGCTCGTCCGAGCCGCCGGCTACCGATGCGGGTCGAACCTATCTGCCCTATCGATATCCAAAGCCCCAGGGCAGCGCGCCATCGGGATTCCGTCGGGCAAGCTACCTTCCTCATGTTTACGCTGCTGAGGCTCAATACTCGCTACCAAGCGGCCTTCTCGACGCTCTTGTATGGACGGAATCACGATATAATCCGATGGCCATCAGCAAGGCCGGGGCCGCAGGTTTGGGCCAATTGATGCCAGGTACAGCGCGGGACCTTGGCGTTTCAAATCGCTTCGATCCCAAGGCGAACATCTTGGGTGCAGCCAGATATCTACGCCAGATGCTCGACAAATTCGGGGTAGTTCATCTCGCCCTCGCTGCCTACAATGCGGGCCCTGGCGCCGTCGAGCGGGCCGGCGGTATCCCACGCAATGGCGAGACACCGGCCTATGTGCGCGACGTGCTGCGTCATTGGCAATTTTGAGCAGGGGGTGGTTTGTGGGTTCCGGTCGAATACGCGTGTCGGGAATGCTGAGCCGCGGACGACGCGGAATGATCCTGACCACGAAATCGGACGAGGTTTGGATCGTCGAAAGCGAGGAAGTTACCGACGATCTCATCGGTTCGAACGTGATTGTCGAAGGCGTCGTTGCAGGCATGGATCGCCTACGCGCCGACTGGATTGGCGCGGGCAGTCATCTTTCTTGATTCTGGGGCGGATATTTCGCGACGAGCAGTAGAACCTCCCTACCCCACAGTGCGAGAGCTTCGCGTTTTTCATTCGTGTACTGATGCCGATGATAGACTCCGGCGACGCCAGCCATTGCCGAGCCGGACTGATGATTGAGAACGGCCTCTGAAACGACCAGCGGTATTCCAATCCTCTGCAGTCCGGTCGCCACCGTCCGGCGAATGTCATGCATGGTAAAATGAGCGGCTTCGTAGCCGAGTTTCTCGTCCACGCTTGCCCTTATCCGCTTCCAGGCCTTTGACAGCCCACTGACACTGTTTGTGCTGGTGACCTTGGATGCCAATAGAATTTGGGATTGCTTGTGAGCATCTTCAGGCGCGATCCCGGCGGCCGTGAAGATGTCGGTGACGACCTCGAGGGCCTGTGCGGATAAAGGCACCACATTTGCCTTGCCGTTTTTCGCTCTATCTCCTGGTACAGTCCAAACTTTCCCCTTGAAGTCGAATTCGTCGCAAGTGGCGTCGAGCACCTCTCCCCGGCGCTGGGCCGTGAGAATCAACATCTGCACAAGATGACCAAACGGATAGCCATCCTCGACGGCGGCTTGCCACAGTGCAGCGACCTCTCGATCGCTGAGCACCCGGTCGCGAGGCTCGCTCCTTTTTGGGCGCCAGGCGTCCCGGCACGGATTGGCTGGCAAATGTTCAAGTCTGGTGAGCGCCCATGAGTAGAACGTCGAAAGGTGCCGATAAACGATGCGAGCCATCGTCAGGGTTTCCTTGCCCCGCTCAAATGCGATCTTCTCTACGAAGCGGCTGACGTCGCTTCGGGTGATCGAATCGGCGAGGCGGTCGCCTAGCTCAGGTTCAATGTACTTGCGGAAAACCCGGTCGAACTCATTCGCGCTCCGCTTTTTGCCGACGATCTGTTGAGCCAGGTATGTCTCGTATAGTTCGGCGACGGTGCCGACACCCTTCGATCCCTTCCTCTTAGCTCCCGGCTTTCTGGCGATGCTTTTGCCTTGCTCAACATCGACGAGTAGGTCCCGTGCCTTCCGACGGGCGTGTGCAAGAGTGAAATTCGGGCCATGCCGCCCGATAGTCACGTTCAACCATTTACCTTGAACGCGCTTACGCAAGATATAAGTTTTGGTGCCGCTCGCTCCCATTCGGAGCCGCAGACCGGTCACGATGCCATCAGCGACCTCAATTTGCCCGCTCGCAGGCGCTTTCAAACCTGCGATCCGAGCATCCGTCAATCCAACTTTGTTCGCCATATGTCCCTGCTACCTTAGGTAGCTTTTTGTAGTGGATACTGGCGAACATTTCAAGAACAATGCGGACTATGAATCGCGGATTTCAGCCGTTTTTGGACGTATGCGGAAGCACGAGGACCCTCTGATTTCAGCTCTTAATCAGCGGGTCCTAGGTTCGAGCCCTAGTGCGTCCACCAAACTTCTCAATGACTTAGGTGCAAATATACACCCCTTCGAAGGGGCTGTCGAGGGCCACGTAATCGCCACGTAATCAACGTGTTTCGTAGGCTGGCGTAGTGGCTTGATTTTCGATGTGCGGGAGGAGGTTTCCTCCCTGGTCGAAGCCGCTGTGCGTCTTCTTCACACCCACCTCAGCGGGGACACCCCACAACGCCCCGAAACGAGGAGCGGGGCTGGCGACGCGCTCGGTCCCGTGCGCCGTTCCGGCGCACTCCTGCGGGCGCGGCGTTTCACCACAAGGGCCCCGCACGCACTCTGAACCGGCGGACATGAAACGAAGCGCAGGCTGGGAAAGCCGACAGGCCCCGCCTTTCCGCCTGCGCGAGCGATGACGCGATGCTCCGCCTCGTTCAGGGTGCAGTTTCTTGCTTTGGCGATTTCGCTGGCCGCTCGCGCGGTTGTAAGCGTTGAGGGGGAGAGTGAGAGTCTGGCGGGCTTCGCCGTGACGGGATGAGGGTCGAGAGAGAGGCTCCCGGCCAGCCGTCATGGAGATTTCCCATGGATATGCAGGTTCTCGATACGCGCCGCGACTCAAGCGGCGGCTATAAGGTGGATGTCTCGCGCGGCTCGCGCGTGGGTCGGGTGTCGTCGGAGTGGTTCTCGCGCCCAGATGATGAGCGGTTTCTGTCACTGGGCGATTTGGCCCGATCAGTGCGCGGTCGGTCTGACCGGAGCCGGACGCGCGTGGTCGAGACGGCGCTGATCCATGTCGAAGCAAACCGCAATGATCCGGAACGCCTGGCTCTCATGTTGCCGGGTGCCGAGGCACCGGTGACGCCAACCCACTGGAGCTTTGGGCAACTGGCCAGCCAGGTAGGCGCTCCTGCTACCTATCTGCGCCAACTTCCGGCGCCGCTCGCCGCGATCAATCTGCAATACGGGCTGACCTCCAACCGAGCCGAGCAGATCAAGACGCTCGAAACCGACAATGGCCGCCTCGAACTGCGCGCCGTGACCGGCCCCGACTACGGCCGGATCTACGACCATGAGCTTGTCGAAGCGGTGCAGAAGATCGCTGGCAACGGCACCGGCGACACACGCTGGAAGGTTCCGGGCGTGCTCGACTGGTCGACCGGGGTCTACAACCCTAACGTCGACATCTCGAAGGATACGACCACGCTCTATGCGTCGGATCGCGACGTCTTCCTGTTTCTGGTCGATGATCTCAACCCGATCGAAGCCGGGCGGCTGCCCGACGGATCGCCCGATCTCTACTTCCGCGGGTTCTATTGCTGGAACTCCGAGGTCGGCGCCAAGACGCTCGGCATGGCGAGCTTCTACCTGCGCGCGGTCTGCCAGAACCGGAACCTGTGGGGGGTGGAGGACTTCGAAGAGATCAGCATCCGCCACAGCAAATATGCGGCGAACCGCTTTGCCCACGAAGCCGAACCGGCGCTGCTGAACTTTGCCAATTCCTCGCCGCAGCCGTTCATCAACGGCATCAAGACCGCGCGAGAGCGAATTGTCGCCCGCAGTGATGAAGACCGTCAGGATTTCCTCCGGGCGCGCGGGTTCTCCAAGGCTGAAACCGGCCGGATCATCGAGACCGTCCTCGCCGAGGAGGGCCGCCCGCCGGAATCGATCTTCGATTTCGTGCAGGGCATCACCGCATTGGCGCGGTCCAAGGCCCATCAGGACGCCCGGCTCGACATGGAGGGCAAGGCCAAGAAGTTGCTCGACCGGGTGCACTAAGCCTCCCCGGGCCCAGCGTGTTACTCCTGCGTTGCGCTGCCTTCTCGAAAGTGAGAGGGCGGCGCTTCGCTTCGTGACGGGTTCGGGCCTGAGAGAGAGTCTTTCGGGCGGCCCGTCATGGAGAAACCCCATGACCAAGACATTGCCCAAGCTCGTGCTTAGCGCCTCGCGCGACATCCCGTTTTCGCAGCTGGTGCTGAGCCAGAAGAATGTGCGGCGCGTGAAAGCCGGCCTTTCGATCGAGGATCTGGCCGAGGACATTTACCGCCGGACCCTGCTCCAGAGCATCAACGTCCGCCCCTTGCTTGACGCCGACGGCAAGGAAACCGGCATGTTCGAAGTGCCGGCCGGTGGCCGCCGTTTCCGGGCCCTCGAACTGCTGGTGAAGACCAAGCGGATGGCCAAGGATCAGCCCGTTCCTTGCGTCGTGCGTGAAGCCGGGATTGCCGAAGAGGACTCGCTCGCGGAAAACGTCATGCGCGTTGCGCTGCATCCGCTCGACCAGTTCCGTGCCTTCAGCGCGCTGATCGAAGCGGGCCTGTCGGAGGAAGATATCGCCGCGCGGTTTTTCGTGTCTGTCTCGACCGTACGCCAGCGCCTTCGGCTCGCCTCGGTCTCGCCCACCCTGCTCGAGATCTATGGTGAGGACGGCATCACGCTCGAACAGCTCATGGCCTTCTCGGTCACCGACAACCACGCGCGCCAAGAGCAGGTCTGGGAACAGGTCAATCAGGGGCACCATGTGCCAGCTTACCACATCCGCCGCTTGCTGACCGAAGATGCGATTTCCGCAAGCGACCGCCGCGTCCGGTTCATCGGCATTGACGCCTACACCGAGGCTGGCGGCTATGTGATGCGCGATCTGTTCTCGACGGACGAGGATGGATGGTTGCAAGATCCCGCACTGGTCGAATTGCTGGTGAGCGAGAAGCTCAACGAACTGGCTCAGGAAATCGGTGCCGAAGGCTGGAAATGGGTCGAGGCTGCCGTCGACCTGCCCTATGGCTGCGAGCGCGGCAAACGCCGGATCGTCGGCACGACCGTTCCGTTGACCGACGACGAGCAGGCACGGCGCGATGTGCTGGTCGAGGAATATGACCGCATTGGCGACGACTACGGCGATGGCAGCGACCTTCCCGACGAAGTCGATGCGCGGCTGACCGAGATCGATGCCGAACTGACCGCCTTGAACAGCCGTCCCACGGTCTACGATCCGGACGACATGGTGCGTGCTGGCGTGTTCATTTCGCTGACCCACGATGGTCGCCTGCGGATCGACCGCGGCTATGTCCGTCCTGAAGATGAACCCGTCGCAGAAGGCCAGAATGACGGTGCGCACGAAACCAACCCCGACATGTCCGATGGCGCGACTGTCACCGTCGCAGGGCAAGCGGCGCCAATCGGCGGTGACGACGACGAAGATGAGGCGATCAAGCCGTTGCCTGACAGGCTCGTTTCCGAACTCACTGCTGAACGCACGCTCGCGCTGCGCGATGCACTGGCCAACGCTCCGCAGGCGGCGTTCCTCGCCCTTCTTCATGCGCTCGTCCTGGCGGTGTTCCGTCCCCACGGGACTCATGGCTGTGTGCAGATCGGCGTTACCCAGGCCTGGCTCGGCAATGTCGCACCAAACTTGCGCGAGAGTGTCTGGAGCCAGTCGATCCAGGCGCGGCACGAAAATTGGGGTGAAAGGCTGCCGGATGAACCACAGCCGCTGTGGGACGCCCTCGCCGCTATGCCGCAGGATGAGCAGATGGCGCTGCTCGCCCACTGTGTCAGCCAAGGCGTCAACGCGCTGTTTGAGCCGAGCAAGAGCTATGACGGACGCATCTCGGCGCACGGTGTGGCGCAGCGCATTGCCGCCGCCGATGCTCTGGCAGCAGTCGTCGGGCTCGACATGGCCGAGGCTGGCTGGACGCCAACGGTCGACAACTACCTCGGCCGGGTGACCAAACCCCGGATCATTGAAGCGGTCCGCGAAGCCAAGGGCGATGCGACCGCAGCCCTGATCGAACATCTCAAGAAGGGTGACATGGCGCGCGAGGCCGAACGGCTGCTGGGCGGCACTGGCTGGTTGCCTGAACCCCTGCGGTTACCGGTCATAGAAGCAAATGAAGCTGACATTGCGGACCTCCCCGATTTCCTCGCGGATGATGCCGAACAGGCGGACGCCGACGATGCCTTCGCAATCGCTGCCGAATGAACTTTGCTCGCGCGGGGCGGCCCCGGTCGCCCCGCGTGTCTTGTTCCCCCCTCACCGATGAAGGAGCCTTGCCATGGCAATTCCTGACCATGCCCGCGTCAATTTCGAGACGCTGCTGCAAGCGGCACAAGCGGGCGATCTCGCGCTGATGGAATGCACCGAGGTTGCCAGCGGCGAAACCCGTTACGTTCTTTGCGCCGTTGGCCGCAACGCCGGCGACTATGTGATGACACCGTTCGGGCACCTCGCGCCGGGCAATCCTTACGAGGCCTATATTCCGCCCGCCTGATCCGGCCTGCACTTCCCCAACTTCATTGAAGGAATTCCGACATGACCAACTCGCCTTTGGCGGGTGCCTCCGCGCGCCCACCTGCCGCTGCTTGCCCGCAGCAAACCGCTACCGCGATCATCACCGCAGCCCATGACCTGCTTGGTCACCTTGCCGCCGGTCGCCGGATCGACACGCCCGCCATTCGTACCGCCATGCAGTCCGCCTTTGGAGCAAGCGATGCGACAGGAGCCTGGGACTGGAAGATCGCCTACGAAGCCGTCGAGGTCGCGCAATTGCTGTTCATGCGCCGCTACGGCCTTGCGATCCATGCCAGGACCGCCGATCCGTTCGAACGCCTGAAACTGGTCGAACGGATTGCCCGGCTTGCCCCGACGCAAACCCGGCGCAGCGAGGAAATGCAGGCCTACCAGCAATTCTCGACGCCGCTGGGACTGGCATGGGTGACCGGGTTTGCTGCGGGCTTTCTGCCGGACGAACTGGTGCTCGAACCTTCTGCAGGCACGGGACTGTTGGCGGTACAGGCTGAATTTGCCGGATGCAGTTTGGCCGTGAACGAGGTTGCCGAAGTGCGTGCGGCCCTGCTTGGCAGCCTGTTTGCAAGCTCGCACGTGTCGATGCACGACGCCGCACAGATCCACGACCGGCTCGATGCAGCTGTGGTGCCGAGTTGCATCATCATGAACCCGCCATTCTCGGCAGCGCTGAATGTTGATTCACGTGTGGCCGACGCAGCCATCCGGCATCTGTCATCAGCAGTGGCGCGGCTTGCCGACGGTGGACGGCTCGTCGCGATCACGGGGGCCAACTGCGCGCCAGATCACAAGGCATGGCGTGATGGTTTCGTCCGGATGCAGGACAACGCCCGGGTCGTGTTCAGCGCGGTGATAGCGGGCAGCGTGTTCGGGGACTGTCAGGATTTCCGTGTGTGGCCGGGCATAATGGGCAACAAGGAGTCCC
>NZ_LSJS01000052.1 GCF_001557325.1 Erythrobacter donghaensis | reverse complement strand
CAGCGGCGGGTCTTCGTCCGGATCGGCGGTGGCGGTGGCGGCGGGGCTGGTGGGTTTCGCGCTCGGCACCGACACGGCGGGTTCGGGGCGGGTGCCGGCGGCGTTCAACCACCTCGTCGGCTTCAAGCCGAGCAAGGGCCGGTGGAGCACGCGCGGGCTGGTGCCGGCCTGCCGGAGCCTCGATTGCATCACGGTGTTCACCGACGCGCTGGAGGATGCCGCGCTCCTCGATGATGTGCTGGCGGGGTTCGACCCGCAAGACGCATGGTCGCGCCCGCGCGCCGATATCCCGCTCGGCGGCAGGCGCATCGGCGTGCCGCGCCGCGACCAGCGCCAGTTCTTCGGCGATGTCGAGGCCGAATATCTCTACGAGCGCGCCCTCGCAGCGCTCGCGCGCGAACACACGCTGGTCGAGATCGACATCGCCCCGCTGCTCGAGGCCGCGCGGCTGCTCTACGGCGGCCCCTGGGTGGCCGAGCGCGCCGCCGCGATCCTCCCGCTGCTGGAGCGCAACCCGCTCGCGATCGATCCGGTGGTGCGCGAGGTGATCGCGCCGGGCTCGGCGATGCTGGCGACCGAGCTGTGGAACGGGATCTACCGCCTCGCCGAGCTGGCGCGCGAGGCCGAGGCGATGTGGGGCGCGGTCGATGCGCTCGCCTTCCCGACCACCGGCACGAGCTACCGGGTGGCCGAACTGCGCGAGGCGCCGGTGGCCTTGAACAGCAACCTCGGGTTCTACACCAATTTCGTGAACTTATTGGACATGGCCGCCATCGCCGTCTCGGCGGGGGCGAAATCCAACAACACGGGCTTCGGGATCACCCTGATCGGCCCGGCCCATAGCGACAAGGCATTGATTGCCCTCGCGGGTGCCTATCTGACCTTAGCCGCCTTGCCACCCCTCCCGCCACTCGACCTTGGAGAGCACATGGACACCGTCAAACTCGCCGTCGTGGGCGCCCACCTCGAAGGCATGCCGCTGCACTGGCAGCTGACCAGCCGCGGCGCGCGCTCCGTCGGCGCGGCGACCACCGCGCCCAACTACCGGCTCTATGCGATGGCCGACACGGTGCCGCCCAAGCCCGCGCTGGTGCACAGCGAGGAAGGCGCGAGCATCGCGCTCGAGGTCTACGAGCTCGACCTTGCCAGCTTCGGCAGCTTCGTCGCCGAGGTGCCCCCGCCGCTCGCGATCGGCACGGTCACGCTCGCCGACGGCAGCAGCGTCAAGGGCTTCGTCGCCGAGCCGCGCGCGCTCACCGGCGCCGAGGACATCACCCATCTGGGCGGCTGGCGCGCCTACATCGCCTCGCGGTGACCCAGTGGCGGGGCGGATCCTCGACTGGCTCAAGCGCGAGGGGGCTGGCGCCGCGCCCCCCGAGGCGGAGGCGCTTGCGCGCCTCGCCGCCGCGAAGGACGCCGCCGAGGCCGCCAACGAGGCCAAGACCCGCTTCCTCGCCAGCGTCGCCCACGAGATCCGCTCGCCGCTCAACGCCATCTATGGCTATGCCCAGCTGATCGAGCGCGGCGAGGGCAGGGACGCACTCGCCGCCGCCCGCGTGATCCGCCGCAGCGCCGAGCACCTCGCGCACCTCGTCGAAGGCCTGCTCGACATCGCCCAGGTCGAGGGCGGGGCGATGACGCTGACGCGCGAGGCGATCCGCTTCCCCGAGTTCCTCGACCAGCTGATGGCAATGCTCGACCTCCAGGCGCAGGCCAAGGGCCTCGCGCTGGTGCTCGAGCGGCCGGAGCGCATCCCTGAGTTCGTCCACGCCGATCCCAAGCGTTTGCGGCAGGTGCTGATCAACCTCCTCGCCAACGCCATCAAGTTCACTTATGCCGGCTCGGTGACGCTCAAGGTCGATTACCGCAACGAGCTGGCGACCTTCGCCGTGATCGACACCGGCATCGGCATCGCGCCCGAGGATGCGGCGCGCATCTTCGCCCCCTTCGAGCGGGTCGGCGGCCCTGCGGCCGAGCGCCCGGGCGTGGGCCTCGGCCTCGCCATCACCCAGGCGCTGGTGCACATCATGGGCGGCGAGATCCGGCTCGACAGCCTGCCGGGCGAGGGATCGCGCTTCACCGTGCGGCTGATGCTCTCGCAGCCGCTCACCCCGCCAAGCGAGCCTGCGCCCGAGGCTGGCGCGGTGATCGGCTATGTCGGGCGCGAGCGGTGGGTGCTGCTGATCGACGACGATGCGGCGCACCTCGCCGTGGTGCGCCAGCTGCTCGAGCCGCTCGGCTTCCAGGTGCGCACCGCTGGCGACGCGGACACCGCGCTCGCGCTCGCCGCGCAGTTCCAGCCTGACCTCGTGCTGTGCGACGTGATGCTGGGCGAGGCAAACGGCTGGGAGCTTGCCGCCCAGCTGCGCCGCCGCCACGGCGCTGCCCTGCGGATCGTGATGCTCTCGGGCGAGGCTCCGCTGGCGGAGGGCGCGGGGGGCGATCATGACGGCTTCATCGTGAAACCCTTCGCCTTCGACACGCTGCTCGACGCGGTCGCGGGCCAGCTCGGCATCGAATGGGTGCGCGCCGCCGGCGAGCCGCGCACAGCCGCGCCCGAGGCGCGAGCCATGCCCGCGCTGCCGCTGGTCATCGCGCCGCTCGCGGCCGCGCACTGCGCCGAGATCGAACGGCTGGTGCGGATCGGCCACGTCCGCGCGATCGAGGCCGAGATCGACGCCGTCGCCGCACTCGCCCCCGAAGCCGCGCCGCTCGCGGAAAGGATGCGGGCCGCGCTCGACAGCTTCGACTTGAAGGCGCTCGCCGATCTCGCCAAAGCGGTGCAGGCCGATGCCGTATAAGGACACCATCCTCGTCGTCGACGACAACCCGGACTCGCTCCGCTTCCTGGTCGACACCCTCGATGCCGAGGGCATGACCGTGCTGGTCGCGCGCAGCGGCGAGGCGACGCTGGAACTGCTCGGCGAGGTGCAGCCCGATCTCATCCTGATGGATGCGGTGATGCCCGGGATCAGCGGGATCGAGACGACGCAGGCGATCAAGCGCGCGCCTGCGACGGCGCACATCCCGGTGATCTTCCTCACCGGGCTCACCGATCCCGAACACGCCGTCGCCGCATTCGGCACGGGCGGGGTGGACTACGTGAGGAAGCCGATCGTCATCGAGGAGCTGCTCGCGCGGATCCGCGTTCACCTCGCCAATGCGCGCGGGGCGCACCGTTCGCGTCTGGCGCTGGGCTTTGCCGGGCGCAGCCTCGCTGCCCTGGGGGATGGCGGCGCGCTCGCCTGGTCGACCCCGCAGGCGGACGCGCTGTTCGTCGCGATCGATCCCGCCTGGACGCCCGAGAGCGCGCGGCTTCCCGATGCGCTCGACGAGGCGATTGCGCTGCTCACCGCGGGCGAGGCGATGCAGCCCACCGCCACCATGCGCGCCAGCGTGCGGGGCATGGAGATCGACCTCACGCTGCTCGAAAGCGACCGTCCCGGCGAGGTGCTGGTCAAGCTCACCGAGGTGCGCGAGGACGGCAAGATCGCCGCGCTCCAGAAGCAGGCCGGCCTCACCCGGCGCGAGGCCGAAGTGCTCTTGTGGGTCAGTTACGGCAAGACCAACAAGACAATCAGCGAGATCCTCGGCATCAGCCCGCGCACCGTCAACAAGCATCTCGAACAGGTGTTCCGCAAGCTGGGGGTTGAAACCCGCGCGGCGGCGACCGCGATTGCGGTGAGACTGATGGCCGACTGACCGGCAGGGTTGTTCAATACCAGTTACTTGCTTCGGGTTCGCGCAGTTCTACGTCATTTGTCCACTTCCTCGCGCGTGCGAGGTCGCCATGGCTGGCAGGGCAAGAATGCGACAGTTTGCGAACAGGGGTGCGTCATGGCCGGAGTTCAGGTTGGCAAGCGGATCATCGGGGCCGATGCGCCCGTGACCGTCGGCTGGGAGAATATCGGCAAGGTCGAGGGCGGGCCGATCAAGCGGTTCGTCTTCACCTGGTTCCAGCCCGTCATGCTCTTCGCGGCGATCGCCTTCTGGTATTACGCCCCCAACTGGCTCGCCGTCGCCTCGACCGCGATCGCGATCCGGCTGGGCTGGACGGTGCTGCTGCTGGTGCTCGAATGGGTCAACCCGCGCTACGAAAGCTGGCAGCTGACCTGGAAGGAATTCGCCACCGACGTGTTCTATGTCGGCCTGGGCATGACCTTCCTCGGGATGGTCGATGCCTATATCGGCGACGGGGCGATCATCGCGGCGGTGCAGGGCGCCTTCGACTGGGATAAGTTCAGCTGGTTCACCGGCTTGCCGTTGCTCGTGCAGGCGGTGATCATCTCGATGATCTTCGACTTCGGTCAGTACTGGATGCACCGCGCGATGCACAACTGGCATCCGCTGTGGCTGACCCATGCGCCGCACCACTACATCACGCAGCTCAACGTCCAGAAGGGCGCGGTCGGCAATCCGGTCGAGCTGTTCCTGATCGGGCTCGGGATCGGCGGCTTCTTCGACTTCCTGCCGCGCGCCTTCCTGCTGGCGGGCGCGATCGGGATGACGGTGTCGGTCTATCAGCACATCAACGTGCGCTTCAACACGCCGCGCTGGTGGCGCTTCATCTTCAACACCGTGGAGCACCATTCGGTCCACCACTCGCAGGACTACGAGGCGACCCGCAGCAACTATTCGGGCACCTGGATCATCTGGGACCGCATGTTCGGCACCTGCGTCGACGGCGAGGCCGAGGTGCTGGGCATGGAAGGCGGGCGGCGGATGGACATCGGCGAGACGATGATCTTCCCCTTCCGCGAAGGCTGGCGTGACGGCAAGGCGTGGTTCGCCAAGCGCTTCGGCGGCGGCAATGGCGGCTCGATGCAGCCCGCGCTGGAACCGGCAGAGTGAGCGGAGCTGCAGGAACGCTCGAAACACCGCGCCGCGCCATGCCTGGGCTCAGCCTGCCACTGATCGACAAGATCTGGCGCGTGCGCGGCGAAGTGCCGGTCGACGCAGGCATGTCCGCGGCCGAGGCCTTTGCCCGGATCGATCCGCTGCTGCGCACCGCCGGCACCACCCTTTCGGAAGAAGGCGGGGTGCTGACCTACACCAAGCGCAATCCGGCCGCGCAGGACAAGCTGGCGACGTTCACCCGCGGGCGGATGTGGATCGAGCAGGCGGGCGCGGGCGCGGTGCTGCGCTTCGACCTGTTCAGCCACGCTCTGCTGCTGTGCTTCCTCACCCCGCTGCTGTTCCTCGGCTTCGCGCAAGCCGCGATCACCATCAACGCATGGGAGGCAGCCGGGGCCGAGGCGAGCGAGCAGGCCGGGAAGAAGGACGAGAAACCCAAGCCGGTGAAGAAATTGCACCCGGTCGACGAATTCCTCGGCGCGCCCGCACCCGAGGATCCGAACAAGAAGAAGGACGAGAAAAAGGACGAGGGACGCCATTCGCCCGATGAGGGCTATGCGCTGGCGGGCATCTTCGCGGCGATCTATCTGGTCGGCCGCTGGCTCGAGCCCTTCCTCGTGCGTCGCCGCCTGCGCGCAGCGCTGGCGGGCCCGCCGCCCTCGTCCTAGGACAGCCGCGCAAAGTTGGCGACGCCGGGGGTGGGCGTGCGCTGCGGCGAAGCCATCGCGCGCGCCGGGGCGGGGCGCTCCGGCGCGAGGCCCGACAGCGCATCCGTGATGCCCCCGATCGCCTCTGCCGCGAGCGCATAAAACACCAGCTTGGCATCCTTGCGGGTCACCACCAACCCCGCCTTGCGCAGCACGCCGAGCTGCTGCGAGAGCGCGGGCTGGCCGATCCCCGTCGCCTGCTCGATCTCGCCGACATTGCGCTCGCCGCTCGCGAGCGTGCGAAGGATCCGCCAGCGCAGCGGGTGAGCGAGCGCCTTCAGCGCCTCGACGAGTGCCGCCTCGGCGATGCTCATGCGTTCGGCCCCGTCTCGCGCAGGAACCACGCGGTCGCCTCCTCGGCATCGAACACCGCATCGAGATCGTGGCCCGGCTGCTCGAGCAACGGATCGCCCGGGCGCCAGTTGGCCGGGGCCAGCGCGCCCTTGGCATCGACCGCCTGCAGCCCGTCGAGGATGCGCAGCATCTCCGGGATCGAGCGGCCGAGGTTCGCCGGATAGCAGGTCATCGCCCGGATCACGCCGTGGGGGTCGATGAAGAAGGTCGAACGCACCGCGCCGCTGTCACGGTCGGCGGCGCAGACCATGCCGAAAGCGCGGGCGATCACCAGCGTCGGATCCTCGAGGATCGGGAAGCGCACCTCGACCCCGAAGCGGTCACGGATCATGCGCAGCCAGGCGAAGTGGGCGAAGAGGCTGTCGACCGAGAGCGCCATCAGGTCGCAGCCGCGCTGGGCGAAAGCATCGGCCTCGCGGGCGAGGGCGACGAATTCGGTGGTGCACACGGGGGTGAAGTCGGCCGGGTGCGAGAACAGCACGAGCCAGCGGCCCCGGTGCGCGGAGAGCCTCACGGGGCCGATGGTGCTGCGTGCCTCGAAATCGGGGGCAGCATCGCCGATGCGCAGGGGGGCGGCGGGTTGGTCCATGCGGGTGAGCATAGTCCTTGACTGCGCCCATGGCAATACATATACACGATTTATGAAAGTGATTGGAGAAACCGTGATGAGCAGCCCCGATCCCGTGCTGGAGCAGGCCCGCGCGCAGGCCGCCCACGCTGCCGCCGATCCTGCCTTGCGCGCGGAAATCGCGAGCTTTTTCGACCCTACCACCTTCACCGTCACTTATGTCGTTCACGACCCTGCGACCCGCGAGGCGGCGATCATCGACTCGGTGCTCGATTTCGACCCGGCCTCGGGCCGCACCGCGACCACCTCCGCCGACGCGGTGATCGCCCATGTCACTTCGCAGAAATTGAAAGTGACATGGCTGCTCGAAACCCATGCCCATGCCGACCACTTCTCGGCCGCGCCCTATTTGCAGGAGCGGCTCGGCGGGAAGATCGCCATCGGTGCCGAGATCACCCACGTGCAGGCCGTGTTCGGCAAGTTGTTCAACGCCGGCACCGAGTTCGCGCGCGACGGGTCGCAGTTCGACGTGCTGTTCCGCGATGGCGACAGCTTCACCATCGGCGCCTTGCCGGTCACGGTGCTGCACGTCCCCGGTCACACCCCCGCCTGCGTCGCCTATGTGGTGGGCGACGCGGTGTTCGTGGGCGACACCATGTTCATGCCCGACTACGGCACCGCGCGCGCCGACTTTCCCGGCGGCGATGCGCGCACGCTTTACCGTTCGCTCCGCCGCATCCTCGCGCTCCCGCCTGCGACGCGGCTGTTCATGTGCCACGACTACCTCCCCGAGGGCCGCAGCGAATATGTGTGGGAGACCACCGTTGCTGCCGAGCGTGCGGGCAATGTCCACGCCCATGACGGCATCGCCGAGGATGATTTCGTCGCCATGCGCGAGGCGCGCGATGCGACCCTGGCCATGCCGCGCCTGATCCTGCCGAGCGTGCAGGTCAACATGCGCGCCGGACACCTGCCCCCGCCGGAAGCGAACGGCGTCACCTACCTCAAGCTGCCGGTCAACGCGGTATGAGCTTGCCCGGCTTTCCCGATGCCGCGCCGCTGGCGGGGCTGATCGGCGGCGGGCTGATCGGCCTCGCCGCCGCGCTGATGCTGCTGGGGGCAGGGCGGATCGCGGGCGTCTCGGGCATTGCCGCGCGCGCCTTTGGTATAGCCGAGAGCTCGCTGCCGCGCAGCGCAGCCTGGGCCTTCGTCGTCGGCCTGCCGCTGGGCGCGCTGCTGGTCACCCGCCTGACCGCTTCCGCTCTGCCCGCCTTCGCCGATCCGGTCACGCTGGTCGCCGCCGGGCTCATCGTCGGCTTCGGCACCCGCCTCGGCAGTGGATGCACCAGCGGCCACGGGGTGTGCGGGATGAGCCGCCTCTCGCAGCGCTCGCTGGTCGCGGTGGCAGTCTTCATGGCGACCGGCTTTGCGACCGTAGCCGCGATGAACGCGCTTGGCCTTGCGGTGCTGCCATGATCCGCGCGCTCATCCTGCCGCTCGTCTCGGGCACGATCTTCGGCGCGGGGCTCACCATCGGCGGCATGACCGATCCGGCGCGGGTGCGGGGATTCCTCGATCTGTTCGGAGCCTGGGACCCGACGCTCGCCTTCGTGATGGGCGGCGCGGTGCTGGTGATGGCGCTCGCCTGGGCGATCCAGCGCCGGATGCAGCGCCCTGCCTTCGCTGAGACCTTCTCGCTCCCCGACGCGCGCGACATTACCCCGCGGCTGGTCGGCGGGTCGGCGCTGTTCGGCATCGGTTGGGGGATTGCCGGTCTGTGCCCCGGCCCCGGTTTTGCCGCGCTCGCCGTGGCGCCCGTGCCTGCCGCGATTTTTGTTGCTGCGATGCTGGTCGGCATGGGGATTGCGCGCCTCGCCGAAGGGCGGGGCACGGCGTGATCGACACCCTCCACTTGACGCTCGGCGGACTGTCGGGCGTTCTGGTCGGCTTCACGCTCGGCCTTGTGGGCGGCGGCGGGTCGATCCTCGCCGTGCCGCTGATGGTCTATCTGGTGGGCGTCGAGAACCCCCACGTCGCGATCGGCACCAGCGCGCTCGCGGTCGCCGCCAATGCCGCGATCGGCCTTGCCCAGCACGCGCGGGCGGGCGATGTGCGCTGGCCTTGCGGGACGGTCTACGCGACCGTCGGCGTGATTGGCGCGCTCGCCGGATCGAGCCTCGGCAAGAGCTTCGACGGCGAAAAGCTGCTGTTCCTGTTTGCGCTGCTGATGCTGGTGGTCGGAGCCCTGATGCTGCGCAGCCGCAAGGCGGTCGGCACCCCCGGCGTGAGGCTCGGCCGCGACAATGCCCCGCGGCTTGTCGCATATGGCCTCGGCACCGGCGCCTTCAGCGGCTTCTTCGGGATCGGCGGCGGCTTTCTGATCGTTCCCGGCCTGATCGCCTCGACCGACATGATGATGGTGAACGCGGTCGGCACCAGCCTTGTCGCGGTGACCGCCTTCGGGCTGGCGACGGCGGGCAATTATGCCGTCTCCGGTCTGGTCGACTGGAGCCTTGCAGGCGTGTTCATCGCCGGGGGAGCAGCCGGAGGCCTGATCGGCACCCGCGCCTCGCACCGCCTTGCCGCAGGCGGCCAGCTCAAGACCGTGTTCGCGCTGCTGATCTTCGCCGTCGCGACCTACATGCTTTACCGCAGCGGACAGGCGCTGTGGGCCTAAGCCGCGCCTTCTCGCCAGGCTCCTGCAACCCTTTCGGCTTCAAACCGTATCTCGGTTGCGGCAAAAGCAATTGATCGCCGCCGGCAAGGGATTAGCTGCGAACCATGTTCGAACACCTCGACGCCCTGCTGCTCGCGCGGATCCAGTTCGCCTTCACGGTGAGCTTCCACTTCTTCTTCCCGGCCTTCTCGATCGGGCTGGCGAGCTACTTGATGGTGCTCGAGGCGCTGTGGCTCAGGACCGGCAAGGCGGTCTATCTCGACCTGTTCAAATACTGGCTCAAGATCTTCGCGATCGCCTTTGCGATGGGCGTCGTCTCGGGGATCGTCATGTCCTACCAGTTCGGCACCAACTGGTCGGTGTTCTCCGACAGGGCCGGGCCGGTGATCGGGCCGCTGATGGCCTACGAGGTGCTGACCGCCTTCTTCCTCGAGGCGGGTTTCCTCGGCGTCATGCTGTTCGGGATGAACAAGGTCGGCAAGAAGCTGCACTTCTTCGCGACCTTCATGGTGGCGCTGGGCACCTTCGTTTCGGCCTTCTGGATCCTCTCGGTGAACAGCTGGATGCACACGCCCACGGGTTTCGAAATGGGCGCGAATGGCCAGTTCCTTCCGGGGCCGAGCTGGCTCGACATCATCTTCAACCCCAGCTTCCCCTATCGCCTCGTCCACACCGTGATGGCAGCCTACCTGACGACGGCCTTCGTGGTCGGCGCAGTCGGCGCGTGGCACTTGCTCAAGGACCGCGCCAACCCGCATGCCCGAAAAATGTTCTCGATGGCGATGTGGATGGCCGCGATCGTCACCCCGGCGCAGATCTTCGCCGGCGACATGCACGGGTTGAACACGCTCGAGCACCAGCCCGCCAAGGTGATGGCGATGGAGGGCCACTACCAGAGCCACCCCGAAGGTGCGCCGCTGATCCTGTTCGGCATCCCCGACAGCGAGGCCAAGACGGTGCGCTATGCGATCGAGATACCCAAGGCCTCCTCGCTGATCCTGAAGCACGATCTCGACGCGCCGCTCGCCGGGCTCGACACGGTGCCCGACGACATGGAGCCGCCCGTGCCGATCGTCTTCTGGAGCTTCCGCATCATGGTCGGCATCGGCTTTGCGATGCTCGGGATCGGGCTGTGGAGCCTGTGGGGGCGGGTGCGGGGCAAGCTCTATGACATGCCCTGGCTCCACCGCGCCGCCGTGCTGATGGGGCCGAGCGGATTTGCCGCGGTGCTGGCCGGATGGATCACCACCGAAGTCGGCCGCCAGCCTTTCGTGATCTACGGGCTGCTCCGCACCGCCGACGCCGCCAGCCCGCTCGATGCGCCCGCGGTCGCGGCCTCGCTGCTGGCCTTCGTCCTCGTCTATTTCACCGTGTTCGGCATCGGGGTGTGGTATATCCTGCGCCTCATGGGCAAGACGCCGCAGCCGGGCGAATACGGCGTCAAGCGCGGCGATGTCGGCCCGATCCGCACCGCCGGGATAACCCCCGGGCCGACGCAGAACCCGGGCGGCGCCGAGACGCTGCCCACCCAGGCGCCTGACGAGAAGGAGCCGGTGTGATGGACCTGACCGTCATCTGGGCCTTCATCATCGCCTTCGCCGTCTTCGCCTATGTGGTGATGGACGGCTTCGACCTCGGCATCGGCATCCTGTTCCCGACCTTCAACGCCGGGCGCGAGCGCGACCGGGCGATGAACTCGATCGCGCCGGTGTGGGACGGGAACGAGACCTGGCTGGTGCTGGGGGGAGGGGGGCTGTTCGCCGCCTTCCCGCTGGCCTACGCGGTGATCCTGCCCGCGACCTATCCGCTGATCATCGCGATGCTGCTCGGGCTCGTGTTCCGCGGGGTCGCCTTCGAATATCGCTGGCGCGACCCGGCGCACCAGAAGTTCTGGGACATGGCCTTCACCGGCGGCAGCCTCGTCGCCGCGCTCGCACAGGGGATGACGCTGGGCGCGCTGCTGCAGGGGATCGAGGTGGAGGGCCGCGCCTATGCCGGGAGCTGGTGGGATTGGCTCACCCCCTACACTCTGCTCACCGGCCTCGGCACGGTCGCGGGCTATGCGTTGCTGGGGAGCACCTGGCTGATCTGGAAGCTCGACGGCGAGGAGCAGGCCCACGCGAGGAAGCTCGCGGTGCGCGCGGCCATCGCCACCATCGCGCTGATGGGGGCGGTGAGCCTCTACAACGTAACGCTCAACGCCGAATATGCCGCGCACTGGCTCGCCGCGCCGCAGATCTACTGGGTCGCGCCGGTGCCGCTGGTGACCGCGATCATCGCCGTCTCGATGCTGCGGGCGATCACGCGCGACCGCAACTCCAAGCCCTTCTGGCTCGCCATCGCGCTGTTCTTCCTCGGGATGAGCGGGCTCGGCGTGACGATCTGGCCCTATGTCGTGCCCCCCGGCCTCACCATCTGGGACGCCGCTGCGCCCGAACGCAGTCAGATCTTCATGCTGATCGGGGTCGCGATCACCATGCCGCTGATCATCGGCTACACCGCCTGGGCCTATTGGGTGTTCCGCGGCAAGGTCGCGGACGAGGGGTATCATTGATGCCCTCAAGCAGCGAAGCGGTAGGGCAACGATAATGCTCAAGCCCCCCGAGCAACCGCCCGAGGGCCCCTTCTGGCAGCGCCTGCTCTGGATGGTCGGCATCTGGGCCGCGAGCGTCGCCGTGCTCGGCGCGGTCGCTTACGTCATCCGCCTGTGGATCGCGCCCTGATGGTCAAGGTCTGGTACGACGGCGCCTGCCCGCTCTGCCTGCGCGAGATCGCGCTGATGCGGCGGCTCGACCGGCGCGGGCGGATCGCCTTCATCGATGTTGCCGAGGGGAGCGACCCGTCCTGCCCCGTTGACCGCGCGCAGCTGCTCGCCCGCTTCCATGCCGAGGAGGACGGGGTGATCCACGATGGCGCGGCAGCCTTTGCCGCGATGTGGCGCGCGATCCCCTTGCTGCGCCCGCTCGGTCTTGCCGCCAGGAACCCGCGTGTGCTGGGTCTGCTCGAGGCGCTCTACATCCGCTTCCTGCGCCTGCGCCCGCGCCTGCAACGGCTGTTCGCCTAGAAAAGCCCTTGCCCTTGCGCGCCGCATCGGCTGATCTCCCGGGCAAACAAGCATCGCGCCGAAAAGTGGGAACCGGTTTTCGGCGTTAAGCGATGCGACCACAAGAACGCAGGGAGAGAGCCGCCGCCATGACCTATTTCGGCGCGATGCAGAACGAGATCTACAACGCCGGCCTCAGGGGCATCCTGCCCACCTATCCGGTCGATTTCGCCACGCTTGAAAAGCGCGCGCACGAGGCGCTCGGGCCGATGCTGACGAATTATGTCGCGGGCGGCTGCGGGGATGAACACACGCAGGACCAGAACGCGGCCGCCTTCCACCACTGGGGCATGGTGCCGCGCATGATGGTCGATTGCTCGACGCGCGACCTGTCGATCGAACTCTTCGGCCACCGCTACCCAACCCCGCTGTTCATGGCCCCCATCGGCCTCAATGGCGAGGCCTCGCAGGACCGTCACGGCGACATCGCCGCCGCGCGCGCATCGGCGCTGACGGGGGTGCCGTTCTGCGCCTCGACCCTCGCGAACGATCCACTGGAGGACGTGAAGGGCGCCTGCGGGGAGACGCCCGCGTGGTTCCAGCTCTACACCCCCAAGAACCGCGAGCTCGCCGAAAGCCTGATCCGCCGCGCGGAAGACGCCGGATACAAGGCGCTGGTGGTGACGCTCGACACTTGGGTGACGGGCTGGCGGCCGCGCGATCTCAACGCCTCGAACTTCCCGCAGCTGCGCGGCAAGGTGCTCCAGAACTACTTCACCGATCCCGTGTTCCGCTCGCTGCTGGCCAAGCCTCCGGAGGAGGATCCGGCGGCGGCGATCTTCACCTGGGCGGCCACATTCGGCCAGGTGCTGACCTGGGACGACATGGCGTGGTTCAAGTCGGTGACCAAGCTGCCGATCGTCCTCAAGGGCATCTGCCACCGCGACGACGCGGCCCAAGCGGTCGATAGCGGGGCGGACGCAATCTATTGCTCGAACCATGGCGGACGGCAGGCGAACGGCGGGATCGCGACCATCGACCTCCTCGAAGATGTCGTCGCCGCGGCGGGCGATGTGCCGGTGCTGTTCGACAGCGGCGTGCGCTCGGGCACCGATGCGGTGAAGGCGCTGGCGATGGGCGCGCGCGCGGTCGGCGTCGGGCGGCCCTACACCTACGGCCTCGCGCTCGGCGGGGCCGAGGGTGCCGCCTGGGTGCTGCGCTCGATCCTCGCCGAGGCCGATTTGCTGATGGCGGTCAACGGCTACCCCACGCTCGCCGACGTGCGCGCTGCGGGTGTGCGCCGCACCATCGGCTAGCCCCACGCGCTGTTTAACCGGATTTGCGCAAAATCGGGAACCAAACCGCTTTCACCGGGCTTCTCCCTATTGACTTCCTCTTAAGCAATTTCGCGCAGAAGGTCATTAGGACTCGTTTTATCCACAGGTTTGGTGTTAGCTTCCGCAGCATAACAAAGCCGCCGATTCGGGGACGCAACGATGGAAAAGCCGACTATCTGGTCCAGCGGACCGGATCCCATGCGCCGTACTGTTTGCCTTTCGAACGAATACTCGCGCCGCGCGCGCTATGGCCGCATCCAGCCGATGGAGAAGCCGAAGTCACTGCTGTCGCGGTTGCTCGGATAAGCTCTACCCGCCCGATTTGGCGAGCATCACCAGCTTGGTGTCGGTGAAGGCCAGGTAGCCTTCCTCGCCGCCTTCCGATCCGAACCCGCTGTCGCCCACCCCGCCGAAGGGAGTCTCGGGCGAGGACACGATCAGCTGGTTGATCCCCACCATCCCGGCCCTGAGCGCCCGGCCGAGGTAGTGCGCCTCGTCGAGATTGCCCGAGAAGGCATAGGCGGCAAGCCCGTAGCGCAGCGAATTGGCGATCCCGACCGCGTCCTCGATTGTCTCGAAGGGGACAATCCCGGCGATCGGGCCGAAGGGCTCCTCCAGCATGAAGCGGCTGTCGGGCGCGGGGTTGGCGATCACGGTGGGCTGGAAGAAGAAGCCGGTGCTCTCGATCACCGAGCCGCCGGTGACGACCTCGCCGCGATTGCCACCGCTGTCGGCGACCACCTGCTCCATCGCGGAAATCCGCCGCGCATGGGCGAGCGGGCCCATTTCGACGCTGTCATCCGCGCCAGGATCGCCGACCTTGATCTTGCCCGCGATGGACGCGAATTCGGCGACGAAGCTATCGTAGATCTCGCGCGCCACGAGGAAGCGGGTCGGCGAGACGCAGACCTGGCCGGCATTGCGGAACTTGGTCGTGGCGCACATCTGGACCGCGCGGGCAAGATCGGCGTGCTTGCTGACGATCACCGGCGCATGGCCGCCGAGCTCGGGCGCGAAGCGCTTCATGTGGGTCGCCGCGAGCGCGCCGAGCTGCTTGCCCACCGCGGTCGATCCGGTGAAGCTCACCTTGCGGGTGACCGGCGAGGTGACGAGGCGCTCGGCAATCGGGCCGGGATCGCCGTGGACGAGGTTCAGCACCCCGGCCGGTAGGCCCGCATCGACGAAGCATTCGACCAGCAGCTGCGCCGAACCGGGCGTGTTCTCGGCGGGCTTGAGGATCGCGGTGCACCCCGCCGCGAGCGCGCCTGCGATCTTCTTGGCGGGGAGGTTCACCGGGAAGTTCCACGGGGTCAGCAGCACCGCCGGGCCGACGGGCTCGTGCGTCACCATCTGCGCGATCAGCTGCCGGCCGCGGGTCGGGATCAGCCGACCCCCGCGGCGCTTGGCTTCTTCGGCAAGGAAATCAATGATATCGGCCGAGCCGGTGATCTCGCCCTGCGCCTGCGCGCGCGGCTTGCCCATTTCGGCGGTGACGACCTTGGCGATGGCGGGCGCGCGCTCGCGCAGCAGATCGGCGGCGCGGCGCAGGATCGCGTGGCGCTCGGCGCCCGAGGTCGCGCTCCACGCCGGGAAGGCATCGCCCGCGGCCTTCAAGGCGGCGTCGAGCTGGGCGGGGCCCGCCTTGGGGCACTGCGCTATGCCCGCGCCGGTTGCGGGGTTGACCACCTCCATCGCCCCGGCATCGCCCGTCTCGATCCACTGGCCGTCGATGAACAGTTTGAGGGTGGGGTAGGTGGTCATTGTCAGGCTCGCTCTTGCTGGGGAGGTTTGGCTTTAGCGGCACTTCGCTCGCGCCGCCAATGTTTCACGTGAAACATTTCGGGAACATCAGACGGGGCGATACGGGGCTACCATCATGCGGTACCTGCGCAACGGCGCTCCCCGGGGAGCAAATACCCCTGCATTACATGGCTACAACATGCTGTTCGATCGCGCCGAAGATCGAGTGGTTGTGATCGTCGCGCATCTCGATGCGAACGGTGTCGCCGGCTTGCATGAACGGCGTCATGGGCGCGCCATCGCGGATCGTCTCGATCATGCGGATCTCGGCGATGCAGGAATAGCCTGCGCCGCCCTCGCTGACGGGGGTGCCCGGGCCGCCGTCGGCGCCCTTGTTCGAGACCGTGCCGGTGCCGATGATCGTGCCCGCGGCGAGGTTCCGGGTCTTGGCGGCGTGGGCGACGAGCTGCGCGAGGTTGAAGGTCGCATCGACCCCGGCGTTCGCGCGGCCGAAGGGCTGGCCGTTGAGGTCGACCATCAGCGGCAGGTGAATGAGCGCGTCCTTCCACGCATCGCCAAGCTCGTCGGGCGTCACCGCGACCGGCGAGAAGGCGCTCGCGGGCTTGGACTGGAAGAAGCCGAAGCCCTTCTCCAGCTCGGCCGGGATCAGCCCGCGCAAGGACACGTCGTTGACCAGCATCAGCAGGCGGATGTGCGTAGCGGCGTCTTCGACGCTCACGCCCATCGGCACGTCGCCGGTGATGCAGGCGATCTCGCCCTCCATGTCGCAGCCCCACGCCGGATCGCCCAGCGGGATGTCCTGCCGCGGGCGCAGGAAGGAGTCCGAGCCGCCCTGGTACATCAGCGGGTCCGAGTAGAAGCTCTCGGGCACCTTGGCCCCGCGCGCCTGCCGCACCAGTTCGACATGGTTGATATAGGCGCTGCCATCGGCCCACTGATAGGCGCGCGGGAGCGGCGAGTGCGCCTGGCGCTCGTGGAAGCGCTCGCACGGCACCGCCTCGTGCTCGACATCGCGGGCGAGCACTTCCAATTCGGGCGCGACCCGCTCCCAGTTGTCGAGCGCGGCCTGCATCGTCGGCGCGATGTAGCCTGCCGCGCAGCAGCGGGTGAGGTCCTTGCTGACCACCACCAGCATGCCGTCGCGCGTGCCGTTGTCGAGGGTTGCGAGTTTCATTTGGTGTCCTCCCGAGACGTTGTGCTTATTGCGCGTCGATCTGCCTGTCGGGGTGCGCCGCGGCGAAGGCGGGGAGCGCGAGGCAGGCGGCCTCGATGCGGGTCATGTGCGGACCGGCGCCAAGGTCGTAATCGAATCGCCGCGCATTGGCGAGTTGCGGGATCAACACGATCTCGAACAGCCCCGGCGCATCGCCATGAAGGAAATCGCCGGTGCCCAGCTGTGCGAGGCGCGCTTCCACCGGATCGAGCGTGCGCTTGAGCCACGTGCGATACCAGATGTCGATCTCGTCCTGTGAGTGGCCGAGCGGGTCCTTGAGATATTTGAGCACCGGCAGGTTGTTGACCGCATGGATCTCGGTCGCGATGGCATAGGCCAGCTCGCGCACGGTGTAGCGCGCCTCGATATCGGCGGGCAGGAAGCGCGGGCTCGGATAGGCCTCGTCGAGCCATTCGAGCAGCGCCATCGACTGCGCTCGGTCGCGCCCGTCGGCTTCCAGCATCGGGAGCGAGCCGAAGGGATTGCGCTGGGTGAAGGCAGCGTCCTTGTTCGCGCCGGTGCGCAGATCGACCGGGATGTTCTCGAAGGCGAGGCCCTTGAGGCCGAGGGCGATGCGCAGGCGGTAGGAGGTTGACGAGCGGAAGTAGCCGTAGAGTTTCATGCTTTTGCTTCCCGCACGCCATCCGGCGCGCGAAATCCTCGCTCACGCGACCTTGCGGTCGCATCGCTGCGGGCGGCCGTTCGGCCTTGCGGGCCGACATGCCCGAGGGCTGTGGACGCGGATCTCGGCGCGGGGCCGCCTGTTTGCCATACAGCCACGCGCAATTGCTCCTGCCTGTCTTGCTTATCCCAGCCATCGCAGGGTTGGGGCGGACGGGCAAGGGGCTGCGCGAGGTTGCTTCATCACCGGTGCCCGCAATTCCCCCTCCCCAAGGGAAGGGGCTCAGGGCCCCTCACGCCGGCGTCACCACCCGGCTCACCGTGTCGAGCAGCTTGGCCGGCGGGCAGGGCTTCACCAGCGTCGTCGCCCTGGGGAAGCGCATCGCGAGCGCGCGGGTGTCTTCGGGTTCGGAATGGAGGATCACCGGCACGTTCTCGTCGATGAGCTTCTGCGCGAGTTCAAGGCTCAGCCCGTCCGCCAGCTCGATATCGAGCAGCGCCACATCGGGGCGTTCCTTCTGGCAGGCGAGCATCGCCGAGGAAATCCCGGCATGCGGCCCCTGCACTTCGTAGCCCGCCTCTTCGAAGGTATCGCACAGATCGAAGGCGGTGATGAATTCGTCCTCGGCCACCAAGATTCGCAAAGCCATCGGCCTTCTCCCGCGTTAACGAATCCCAAGTCGGGACTGTAACACGGTTTGGACGTCAACCTTCGGGGTATTTCATCCATTATTGCCAAATCTTGCGGTGAAGCCGCTTTCGTCGCCCGCAGCGAGTAGTCTGGCTTGCTCCACCCATTGGTCGCGGACGATCCGCCCCGAGAATCGGCCGAGTTTGGCGTCGATCCGCTCGATCTCCGCGGGCGTCCACGCGGCGATCTGGGCGAAGGTGGTGATGCCGAACTCGCCGAGCAGCGCGGCGAGCTTGGGGCCGAGGCCCTTGATGCGCGTGAGGTCGTCGGCGGGGCCGGCGGCGACCGGGGCAGGCGCTGGCTCGGGGGCGGGGCCCGCCTCGGCATCGGTGCCGAGCGGCGAGGCGGCGGTGACCTGCGCGTTGGCCATGGCCGAAAGCTCGCCCTGGATCGCCTCGAGCCCGCGCGGCGCGTCGATCAGCGCCTGGTTGCGCGCGGCGGGCGCGGCGCCTTCCTCGAGCACGTCGCGGAAGATGCCGGGCGCGCCGTCCTCGTCGGTCACCCTTGCGCGGCGGCCCTGACGGCTGATGATCCACACCAGCACCGCGAGCGCGACAAGCGCAATGACGATCAGCGGCAGGTAGGCGGTCAGATCGGCGGACATGAGGACGGGGTTCTCCGGCACGAATCGTTAACAGGGCGCGGGCATTAGCAGCCTGAGGCGGCTTCGCCCATGCTCGAGGTTGCAAACGGACTCAGGGCAGGTCGGTCGCCGGGTCGGGGACGACCTGCTTCCTGAACAGCACCTTGTCATCCTCGCCGAAGCCGCGCCGCCAGACCACCAGGGCATAGACCGCAAGGATCGCGGGCACGCCGAAGACGAGCTCGGTCCATTCGGGGAGCCAGGTGAAGCCGTAGCCCACCACCACCGCGGGCGCGGCGGCGTGGACCAGCGCCCAGCGCCAGTTCGATACGGCTGCGCCCAGCAGGCGCTTCAGCAGCAGCGCCTTGACGAGGCTCGAGACCGCCAGCGCCACCATCAGCGCGCCCGCGGCGCCCGCCGCCTCGTAGCCCTTGCCGAGGCCGAAGCGGTCCGCCGCTTCGATCAGCGCGATCGTCAGCCCGGCTTGCAGCGCGATGATGCCGACCGAAATCGCCAGATTGCGCTTCCTCGCGATGTAGACCAGCACGCTCTCCGAGACGACCGCCATCGAGGCGGCGACCTCGGCCGCGAGCAGGAAGGCGAGCGCGGCGGTGCCCGCGACATAGTCCGGCCCCCACAGGCCCATCACCGCCTCGCCCGGAACGCCGAGCATCAGCGCGATGCCGAGCTGCACCGCGATGATCCAGAACCCCACCTGCCGCACCTGCGCGGCGATCGCCTCCATGTTGCCGATGCGCAGGTTGCGGGTGATGACCGGCGAGAGAATCGGCTCGAAGCTGGTCTTCAGCTTCTGCGGCAGTGAGGCGATCTGCTGCGCGGCATAGTAGATCCCCACCGCCTGCGGAGGCGCGAACAGGCCGAGGATGAAGATGTCGAGCAGCCGCGTCCCGCGCTCGATCGCGTCGGCGCCGACCAGCGGGAAGGCGCGCGCGGCCATCGCGGCCATCGCGCGCGGGCGCGGCTGCCAGCCGCGGGGCAGGCCGTAGCTCCTGAGGAACGGCCAAAGCGCGGTGAGCAGTCCGGCATAGATCGAGGCGATGAAGGCCAGCGCCAGCCCGGCATCGCGGGTCGCGGGGATGAGGAAGAACACCCCCGCCCCGATCGAGATCGTCCACGGCTCGACCACCGCCCGCGCGCGCACCGTGGTGGCGATGTCGAAGCGGTAGGCCTGGGCGGCGAGCAGGATCTCGGTCACGGCGAAGGCGGGGATGGTGGCGACCAGCCAGATGTCCCACGCGCTGTTGGTGCCGTTGGGAAACATCGGTTCGGGGAACAGCAGCAGCACGCCTGCCGCCACGGCCGAGTAGGCGAGCGCGAGCAGGATGCCGTCATAGACGAGGTTGGTCTCCGCCTCCCGGTCCTCGCCCGCGCCTTCGGACAGGCGCTGGGCAAGGCCGCGCTTCTCGCCCAGCGAGCACACCAGCGCGATGATCTCGATCAGCACCAGCGCCGAGGCGAAGCGCCCGAGCGCCTCGGCCCCGTAGAGGCGGGTGGCGATCACGAGGAAGGGGATGCGCGCGATCAGGCGGATCACGAAGCCCAGCGTGTTGGTGCGCCCGCCCTTGGCGAGCCGGGCGAGATCGTCGCTGTCGTCGGCGGGCGTGGCGGCGGCAGGTGCGGTCACGCAGGAACGTCCCGTTCGGCCCCGTCGCGCTCGGCCTTCAGCGGGCGGGCGAGCAGCGCGGCGACCACCGCGCGCGCGTCCTCGCCCGTGAGGATCGCGTCGACCGCGGCGACGATCGGCATGGGGATGTCGCGTGCCTCGGCCAGTCCGGCGAGCACGGGCGCGGTGTGCGCGCCCTCGGCCACGGTGCGGCGGTCGGCCATGAGCGCGGCGGCGCTTGCCCCCTCTCCGAGCGCCTTGCCGAGGCTGAAATTGCGGCTCGAGGTCGAGGAGCAGGTCAGCACCAGATCGCCGAGGCCGCACAGGCCCGCGAGCGTCTCCGCGCGTGCCCCCAGCGCCTCGCCGAAGCGCAGCATCTCGGCGTAGCCCCGCGCGATCAGCGCCGCGCGCGCGTTCTGGCCGAGGCCGAGGCCGTCGACCACCCCGCAGGCGATGGCGAGCACGTTCTTGACCGCCCCGCCGATCTCCGCGCCGGCGACGTCGTCGGAATAGTAGGGCCGGAAGGCGGGCCGGGCGAGGGCGGGGGCAAGCCGCTCCCACTGCGCAAGGCCGCCCCCACAGGCGAGGGTGACGGCGGTCGGCAGGCCGACGGCGACTTCGTGCGCAAAGGTCGGGCCGGACAGGACGGCGATGGCGCTGCCGGGCGCGGCCTCGCGCGCGACGTCGTTCATCAGCCTGCCGGTGCCCGCCTCGATCCCCTTCGAGCACAGAACCAGGTCGCGGGGGTGGGCGGGAAGGCCCGCGAGCACCCTGCCCAGCACCTGCGCGGGGGTGACGACCAGCACGGTCTCGAGCCGCGCGAGATCGGCAAGATCGCCCGTCGCGCGGATCGTCGGGGCGAGGGTGGCGGAGGGCAGGTAGAGCGGGTTGCGATGTTCGGCATTGATCGCAGAAGCCACTTCCGGCTCGTAGGCCCACAGCACCACCGCGCGCCCGTCGCTCGCGAGCATCTGCGCGAGCGCGGTGCCCCATGCGCCTGCGCCGATGACGCCGATGGTCTGAAGCTCGCTCATGCCCCCCTCACTCATGCTTTGTACCCCGCGCCGCGGACCGCCTCGGCCGCCGGGTCGAGCGGCCAGCGCGGGCGGGCGACGAAGTCTAGCGGGTCGCCAGCGAAGTCTGCGCCCTCGTGTGCGAGGCGTTCGAGCCCGGCCCAGGCGATCATCGCGGCGTTATCGGTGCACAGGGCGAGCGGCGGGGCGGTGAAGCGCATCCCATGCTTTCCGGCGAGGTGTTCCAGAGCGCCGCGGACCGTCTTGTTGGCAGCCACGCCCCCGGCCACGACCAGCGCCGGGAAGGGCCCTGCGCGCTCCAGCGCCCGTTCGAGCCGGTCGATCAGGCACTCGACCGCGGCCTGCTGGAAGCTCGCGGCGATATCGGCGGGCGTGTGCGCGCCGCTCTCGACCGCGCGCAGCACGGCGCTCTTGAGGCCTGCGAAGGAGAAGTGCGGCTCGCCCGATCCCTTCAAGGGGCGGGGCAGGGGCACCGCGTGAGGATCGCCCTCCAGCGCCAGCCGCTCGACCGCAGGCCCGCCCGGGTAGCCGAGGCGAAGGATCTTGGCGGTCTTGTCGAAGGCCTCGCCCAGCGCATCGTCGATGGTGGTGGCAAGGCGGCGGTATTGCCCGACGCCCTCGACGGCGAGGATCTGGCAATGCCCGCCGGAGACCAGCAGCAGCAGGTAGGGGAAGGCGAGCTCCGCATCGGCAAGGCGCGGCGAGAGCGCGTGGCCCTCCAGATGGTTGACCGCCAGCAGCGGCTTGCCCGAGGCCATCGCGAGCGCCTTGGCGCTGACGAGGCCGACCATCACCCCGCCGATCAGCCCCGGCCCGGCGGTGGCGGCGATGGCGTCCACCTCATCGAGGCTTACGCCCGCGTCGCCCATCACCTTTGCGAGCATCGGCGCCAGCCGCTCGGCATGGGCGCGCGCGGCGATCTCGGGGACGACCCCGCCATAGGGCGCGTGCTCGGCCTCCTGGCTGGCGATCGCCTGCGCCACGATCGTCCCGTCGCCGCGCACCAGCGCGACCGCGGTCTCGTCGCAGCTCGATTCGATCCCGAGTACCAGTCGCCCGAGTGCTTTGGCTTCCAAGGTGTGTGCTGTTGAACCCATCCGGCTTCCATCTAGCCCTTGCGCGGGCTAGAGCAAGCGCGGCCATGACCGAACCTGTACGAAGCACGCCGCGCCTGCGCCTCGGCACCCGCAATTCCCCGCTCGCGATGGCGCAGGCTTTCGAGACCCGCGCGCGCCTGTGCGCCGCCCATGGCTGGCCCGAGGAGGCGGTCGAACTCGTCCCCGTGCTCGCGAGCGGCGACAAGGTGCTCGACCGCCCCCTGTCCGAGATCGGCGGCAAGGCGCTGTGGACCAAGGAGCTCGATCAGTGGCTGGGCGAGGGGCGCATCGACCTCTCGGTCCACTCGGCCAAGGACGTCGAGACGATCCGGCCCGACATCTTCCACTTCCCCGCCTTCCTCCCGCGCGCCGACCGGCGGGATTGCCTTGTGGGCGCTGCGAGCATTGCCGCGATCCCGCAAGGCGCGACCGTCGGCACCAGCGCGCCGCGCCGGGCCGCGCAGCTCCTGAACCTCAGGCCCGACTGCAAGGTCGTGACCTTCCGCGGCAATGTCGCCACGCGCCTCAGGAAGCTTACCGAGGGCGAGGCCGACGTGACCTTCCTCGCCGCCGCCGGGCTCGAGCGGCTTGACCAGTCCGAGGTGGGCACGCCGCTCGGCTCCGACGAATGGATCCCCGCCGCAGCGCAAGGTGTGATCGCGATCGAATGCCGCGCCGACGACGCCGCGACCACCGCGCTCCTCGCCGCCATCGACCACGCCCCGACCCGCGCCGAGCTCGAGGCCGAGCGCGCCTTGCTCGCCGCCTTGGGCGGCACCTGCCACTCGCCGGTCGCGGTGCTGTGCGAGGGGGGCGAAGGCACCCTCAGCATGCGCGCCGCGCTGTTCTCGCCCGACGGGGCCGCGCGGATCGAGGGCAGCGCCGCCTTCGCGCCGGGCGACCACGCCGCGGTCGAGGCGCTGGCGGCCGACCTCCTCGCCCGCGCGCCGGAAAGCGTCGCGGCGCACTTCCGGGCGGCGGTTTGACGTTCCATCTCCTTGCGCTGCGACCCGAGCCGGGGCTGACCGCGACACTGGAGCGGGCCCGCGCGTTGGGGCTTTCCATCGCCGGCCAGCCGCTCTCGGCGATCCGGCCGCTCGCCTGGGACTGCCCCGATCCCGCGCGCTTCGACGGGCTGCTGATCGGCAGCGCCAACGCGATCCTGCACGGCGGCCCGCAGCTTGCGCGCCTCACGTCCAAGCCCGTCTTCGCGGTGGGCGAGGCGACCGCCGCCGCAGCGCGGGCGGCCGGGTTCGGCGTCGCCATGACCGGCAGCGGGGGGTTGCAGGGCGTGCTCGACACCATAGCTGCCCCCCGCCACCTCCTGCGCATCGCGGGCGAGGAGCATGTGCCGCTTGCGCCGCCTGCGGGCGTTACCTTCGCCGAGGTGATCGCCTATCGCAGCGAGGCCCTGCCGCTCGATCCCGCCGCCCCGCTCCTGGCCTCGGGCGAGGCGCTGGTGCTGCTCCACTCCGCCGCCACCGCTCGCCACTTTGCCGCCGAGGTGGACCGCCTCGGCCTGCCGCGCGCGTGCATCACTCTTGCCGCGCTCGGTCCGCGCATCGCGGCGGCGGCAGGCGGGGAATGGGCCGCCATCCACACCGCCGCCACGCCCGACGAGAGCACCTTTCTGCAATTGGCATTTGACTTGTGCCGAGAGGCGCGCTCCATTCCTCCCATCCCGCCCCGGCAGCCGTAGCAGCGCGCGCCGGGGACAGCATGCAAGCAGGGTCGCAAGAACGGATCGCCATGGCATCGCAGCCAGAACCTTCGCTTCACCAGCCCCCCCGTGCATCCGGGTCGATGCGCGGTGCGCTGATGGCGGCCTTCCTCGCCTTCGCGCTCGGCGCGGGGCTGGCGGGCTGGGTGGTGTGGTACAACCTCGCCGGCACCGGTGCCCAGCGCACCGCCGCAACCGCCGCGCCTTCGCCCGCCGCCGCCGCGCCCACCCCGGAGCTCACCGCCAGCCCCACGCCGCTTGCCGCCGCGCAGAAGGCCGAGCAGGCAGTCGAGCGCGTCGCCGAGCAGCAGGGCGGCATCGACCAGCGCCTCGCTGCCGCCGAGCAGCGCCTTACTCGCCTCGACCTCCAGGCCCAGGCCGCCGCCGGCAACGCCGCGCGCGCCGAGAGCCTGCTGATCGCCTTCGCCACGCGCCGCTCGGTCGAGCGCGGGGCGGAGCTCGGCTACCTCGCCGACCAGCTGCGGCTGCGCTTCGGCGACCAGTGGCCCAACGCGGTCGGCACGATCATCGACTTCGCGCGCAACCCCGTCCGGCTCGACAGCCTCGTCGCCCGGCTCGAGGGCCTCGGCCCCGAGCTCCAGCAGAGCAGCGAGGGCCCGTCATGGGGAGCCTTCAAGCGCGAACTGAAGCAGCTCTTCATCTTCCGCCGCGAGACCACGCCCTCGCCGCAGCCGCAAAAGCGCCTCGAGCGCGCGCGCTGGGCGCTCGAGCAGGGACGCTACCAGGCCGCGATCGACGAGGTGCGGGGCATGCCGGGCGCGGCCAAGGCCGGCGCGTGGATCCAGGACGCGGAACGCTACAAGAAGGCGATGGACGCATTGGAAGTGATCGAGACCGCCGCAGTGCTCGATCAGCGCGGGGTGCGCGACGGCGCCGGCAACCGGGTGCGCGCGCTGAGCCCGCTGGTGCTGCCTTAGGAGCCCACACTGAGGC
>NZ_LSJS01000051.1 GCF_001557325.1 Erythrobacter donghaensis | reverse complement strand
CTCTGCGGGGCTGCCGGGGGCATTGCTGCACCCGGCAGCCAGAAGGATGAGGAGGGGGGCGATGATCCCCGCGGCGCACCGCAAAGCCATCGCCCCGAAGCCTTGCGTCATTACTTGACGCGGCTCACCTTGATGCCCTTCTGGGCAAGGTAGTCCTGCACGCTCTTGGCACCGGCGAGGTGGCCTGCGCCAACCGCGATGAAGACCGTGCCGGGCTGGTCGAGACGGGTGTCGATCCACTCGGCCCAGTTGCGGTTGCGGGCATAGAGCAGCGCATCGGCGATCGCGGGATCGTCCATGCTCTCGTTCATCACCGCAGCGAGCTGTTCGGCATCGCCCTCGATCCACTCGGCGACCATGCGGTCGAGCATCGGCTTGGTCTTGTCGAGGCCGGTCGCGGCTTCCATCAGGAAGGCGATCTGCGCATCTTGCGACATGCCGTCGAAGATGCCGAGCTGGAACTCGGCGGTCTCGAGCGCGCCGGTCTTCTTGCCCGGGACCTTGGAGAGCAGCACCTTCTCGACGCCGCTGTTGGGGTCATAGCCCTCGAAGGTGAGCGGCAGGATCGACATGGTGAGGCCCACCATCCAGGGCTTCAGGCCGTCGAACTGGCCTGCGAGCGCATCGGCCGGATTGGGCACCAGGCCCTTGGCCTTGGCGTCCTCGTATTGGGCACGGGCTTCTGCCGGCACCTGTGCAAGTTGCGCGGCCTCGATCTTGCCGCCCAGCTGATTGAGCGCGGCGGTGTACTGGACCTTCTGCTCCTCGTTCAGCAGCGAGCGCAGGGTGGTGCCGGCGGGAAGCGCGCCCTTCTGGAAGGCGAGCTGCTGCATTGCGGTCTCGCTCGCCGGATCCATCGGGATCTCGGTGACCAGAATGTCCGAGCCGTCGAGCGCCTTGGCGATGGTGGCATCGTACCATTCGATGTCCTTGGGCAGGACGTGGACCGTGCCGAACAGGTAGATCGTGGTGTCCGCGTCGGCGACCTTCCACAGCGCCGGGCCCTTGGCCATCGCCGGGGCGGCTGCGGTCTCGGTGGCGGCGTGGTGATCGGCCAGCGCCGGGCTCGCGGCAAAGAGCGCGAAGGGGGCGGCGGTCAGGGCAAGCAGGGCAGAAAGCTTCATGTCGGTGGTTCCTTTCGGTCAGGTGTTGGTTGTGAGGAAGTTACTTCAGGCAAACAAGCATGCTGGCATGACGCGGGGAGGGTCAGAGCCGCCAGCGGGCATAAAGGAAGGACAGGATCATCGAGACGTAGGCGATCGCGAAGATCCCGAAGGCGTGGGGCGGGGGCACGAAGCCGCCGGCATGGAGCACCGCCCAGATCGGGTAGCCGGCCAGAACCGACAAGCAACCGCCGGTGAAGCCGATGAAATTCTGTTCGCGCTTGTAGTCGTCGATCATGCGGAAGCCCCACAGGGGGAGCGCCACGAAACCGCCGATCAGGAGCGCGACCAGGAACAGGGCGAGCACCGGGGGCAGCTTGAGGCCCGCCCAGTCGCCGGCGAACAGGCTGCCGTCGCCCTGATCGAAGAAGCCGGTGGCAAGCCCGATCACGCCGCTGATCACGCCGGCAAGGCCGAGGTAGAGCATCTGGCGCCGCTGGCGCTGGCGGGTGCGGGCTTCGCCTGGGGATTGCGTTTCGGTCATGGTCGCCGTCGTCCTTCGTGCAAGGGTAAACATGGCTAGCCCGCGCGCTTCACGAGCCACACGACGGCGAAGACTGCCGACACGGCCAGGAACAGCGCGCCGTCATGGACAGCGGGAAACAGTCCACTTGCGGCCCCCAACCACCAGGCGGGATAGAGGTAGAAATAGGTCGACAGGCTCCAATAGGCCGCGGACTTGGCAGAGGCGAACTCGTGCTCGTCGATTTGCTGCTGCCAGATCAGGCCGATTACCAGCATCCCGGCGAGAATCAGGAAGCCGACGATCGCTTCGCCCAGGCTAGGGGTGAAAGTGCCGCCATGAAGCTCGGCAAGCGCTCCGGTGATCACGATATAGATCCCGAGCAATATGCCCATGATGAGCGAGCCGAGCAGGATCAGCTGCGAGCGGCCGGCCTTGGTCTTGAAGCCGGGCGGGTCGAAGTCGCCGATCTTCAGCCCTCCCGCGAGGGCCGCGATCCCGGCGAGCACGAAGCCGCCTGTCACCAGCACCAGCTTGAGATCGACACCTTTCTCGAGCCCGATACCCACACCCGCCGCCGTCCCGCCGCCCAGGCAGGCAACACCGACATAGATCAGCGCCTGCGCCAGAATCTGGCGCCCGGTGGTCGAGGTGCCTTCGCCGGTGTCGATGTCGTCAGATTTCATCATCGAAAATCTCCTCGATCTTCATGTCGAACAGCCGCGCGATGCGGAAGGCGAGGGGGAGGGAGGGGTCGTGCTTCCCGGTCTCGATGGCGTTGACCGCCTGGCGCGAGACATCGAGCCGCCCGGCGAGCTCCGCCTGGCTCCAGTCACGCTCGGCGCGCAGCACCTTGAGGCGGTTCTTCACTGGTCAGATCCCGAGGGCGCTGGACAGCTTGGCGAGGATGTTGCCCACGGCAAAACCGCTCATGCCGAGCATGACGAACAGCTGCCATTGCTTCACGCAGACGCTTTTCTGCAGGTTGGTCATCCGAATTCTCCGTCAGGTCAACCCGACTTCGTGTCAGGTAATGCTGACTATATGTCGCGATTCGCTGACCATGTCAAGATGACCTGACTTTGTGTCGTATCTGCGTGACTACCGGAATTGGCATCCGTCGGCGCACCGGGGCAAAATCGCGATCCGCGCAGCCCATTCGCCCGCGTCATGCTGCGGCGCGGCATTGACGCTTTGCAGGCGTTCGGCCATGGCGAGCCGCCATGAGCGTCCAGCCCTTTTTCACGCCCCCGCAGCGCGATCCCGCGCGCTCGTTTCAGGACATGATCCTCACGCTCCACGACTTCTGGAGCCACGAGGCGGGCTGCGTCATTCTCCAGCCCTATGACATGCGCATGGGCGCGGGCACCTTCCACACCGCGACCACCTTGCGTGCCTTGGGGCCCGAGCCGTGGAACGCCGCCTTCGTCCAGCCCTGCCGCCGGCCGACCGATGGGCGCTACGGCGAGAACCCCAACCGGCTGCAGCACTATTACCAGTATCAGGTGATCCTGAAGCCCTCGCCGGCCAACATTCAGGAGCTTTACCTGAAAAGCCTCGCCGCGATCGGCATCGATCCGCTGGCGCACGACATCCGCTTCGTCGAGGACGACTGGGAGAGCCCGACGCTCGGCGCATGGGGCCTCGGGTGGGAAGTGTGGTGCGACGGGATGGAGGTCACCCAGTTCACCTATTTCCAGCAGATGGGCGGCTTCGACTGCAAGCCGGTCGCGGGCGAGCTGACCTACGGGCTCGAGCGCCTCGCGATGTACATCCAGGGCGTCGACAACGTCTATGACCTCGCATTCAACTCCGCCGGGGTGAGCTACGGCGAGGTGTTCCTCGAGAACGAACGCCAGATGTCCAAGTGGAACTTCGAGGTCGCCAACACCGACGCGCTGTTCGACCTCTTCGCCAAGGCCGAGGCGGAGTGCCGCAATGCGCTTTCCGCAGGCGTGCCCATCGCCGCCTACGAGCAGGCGGTCGAGGCGAGCCACGTGTTCAATCTGCTTCAGGCGCGCGGCGTGATCTCGGTGCAGGAACGCGCCAGCTACATGGGCCGCGTCCGCGACTTGGCGCGCTCCTCGTGCGAGGCCTATGCGGAGAAGATGACGCCCGAATGGCAGGCGAAATATCCCGGGTGGAGTCTCGGCTGATGGCCGACTTCCTGCTCGAACTGCGCTGCGAGGAAATCCCTGCCCGGATGCAGGCCGGGGCGCGCGCGGAACTGGAGAAACTGTTCCGCCGCGAGCTTGAGGCCGCCGGGGTCACGCCGGGCGCGCTTCAGGTGTGGTCCACGCCGCGCCGCCTCGCGCTGATCGCGCGGGGCCTGCCGCTCGCCACCGAGGCGGTGAGCGAGGAAGCCAAGGGCCCGCCCGAAGGCGCGCCGGACGCCGCGATCGACGGCTTCTGCAAGAAGAACGGCGTGACCCGCGACCAGCTCGAACTGCGTGACGTCAAGGGCCGGATGACGTGGTTCGCTGTCGTCAACACGCCCGGCCGCCCGATGGCCGAGGTGCAGGCAGCGGCGATCCCGGCGATCATCCGCGATTTTTCGTGGCCCAAGTCGATGCGCTGGGGCGCGGCCTCGATCAGCACCGACAGCTTGCGCTGGGTGCGCCCGCTCTCGGGCATCGTCGCGCTCCTCGATGGCGCGGTGATCGACGTCGAGGTGGGCGGCATCCGTTCGGGGCGCGAGACGATGGGGCACCGCTTCCATCACTCTGGCCCGATCGCGATCGAAAGCGCGCATACCTACGCAGGCCAATTGCTCGACTCCCGCGTGATCGTTGAGCACACCAAGCGCGAGGCGCTGATCCGGAAGGATGCAGAAGAGGTCGCCGCGGCTGCGGGCCTCAATCTGGTCGCCGACGAGGGCCTTGTGATCCAGAACGCGGGCCTCACCGAATACCCCGTCCCGCTGCTCGGCCGCTTCGACGAGGCCTTCCTCGACGTGCCGCCAGAGGTCATCCAGCTCACCGCACGGGTGAACCAGAAGTATTTCGTGTGCGAGGACGCGCAGGGCAAGCTCGCCAACGCCTTCGTCTGCACCGCCAATATCGATCCCATCGACCCTGCCGTGGTGGTTGACGGCAACCGCAAGGTCCTCGCCGCGCGGTTTTCGGATGCGCGCTTCTTCTGGGAGCAGGACCAGAAGACCCCGCTCGCCGAGCACGCCAAGAAGCTGTCGCGGATCACCTTCCACGAGAAGCTCGGCACCCTCGCCGACAAGGTCGAGCGGGTGGCGAAGCTTGCGCGGTGGCTGGTGGAAGAACAGATTGTCATCCCCGCGAAAGCGGGGACCCAGAGCGGGGCGGAGCAACAGGACACCCTGGGTTCCCGCGTTCGCGGGAATGACAGTGAGGTGGCAGCGCTCGCCGACCTCGCCGAACAGGCCGCGCGGTTGTGCAAGGCCGATCTCGTCACCGAGATGGTCGGCGAGTTCCCCGAATTGCAGGGCTTGATGGGCGGCTACTATGCCGCGAAGGAAGGCCTGCCGCAGGAGGTCGCCGAGGCGATCCGCGATCACTACAAGCCGGTCGGGCAGGGCGACGATGTGCCCACGGCTCCGGTGACGGTGGCGGTGTCGCTGGCGGACAAGCTGGATACGCTCATAGGATTCTTTTGTGGTGTTGAGCGCCCAACCGGATCGAAAGATCCGTTCGCCCAGCGGCGTGCCGCGCTAGCAATAAGCAGACTTCAGACTTCTAATTCCCTTCGTTTCTCGACGCGCGCAGTTCTCAATAAGTGCGTTGAGATTTGGCTCGAGACCTTTCTGGAGAGTGCATGCAACGCCGATCCTGAGGTCGCTAAGTATGTCGATCAACTGAAGGCTTCGCAGAAGGATATCGTTGAAATCCTTTCGGCCTTCATGCTGCCGCCTGACCATGAGGATCATGGGGCTTATCTCGACAGTCTGGTGACACGTTTGCGGATGAACGAAGCCGGTCGAAATACGATAAGCTTGATGATGCGCTTCGGTGCGAATGTCGGGGAGAATGGCCCTGATTTTGTACCCTTCATCATCGACCGCCTCAAAGTCCAGCAGCGCGAGGCCGGCGTCCGCCACGACCTGATCGACGCGGTCTTTGCGCTCGGTGGGGAGGACGATCTCGTCCGCCTGCTCGCCCGCGTCCATGCGCTGCAAGCCTTCGTCACCACCGAGGACGGCACCAACCTCCTCGCCGGCTACAAGCGCGCGGCGAATATCCTCAAGAAGGAGGGGTACGAAGGCCCGACCGGCACGCCCGATCCGCAAGTGCTCGCCAGCCTCAAGGAAAACAACGACGGCATCCCCGACACCGGCGAGGAAGACCCGCTGGCGCTGGTCGACGATCCCGACGTGGGCGATATCCTCGCCGAAGAGGCCCGCGACAATTCAGCGCTTTCCTACACGCCCGAAGAAGCGGAGAAGGCGCTGATCGACGCGCTCGATGCCGCCGCCCCGCGCGCTGCCGCCGCGGTCGAGGCCGAGAAGTTCGCCGATGCCATGGCTGCGCTCGCCACCTTGCGCGCTCCCATCGACCGGTTCTTTGAAGAGGTGACCGTCAACGACCCCGACGCGAGCAAGCGCGCCGCGCGCCTCGCCCTGCTCGCGCGGTTCCGCGATGCGGTCCACCGCGTCGCCGATTTCAGCCGGATCGAGGGATGAAAGCCCCCGATACCCTGTCCGTCCGCTTTGCAAAAGTCAGGATAGTCAGGGGGTTGATATGTAATTCGAGGCGGACACGCTGTCCGCTTTGTCCGCCCAACGCCTGACCCGGGAAGAGCCATGACATTGAAGACGGTCTATGTTTTCGGAGGCAATGCCGACCACTCCGACCCGCGCCAGAAGGACAAGACCGTCACCGGGGGCAAGGGCGCGAACCTTGCCGAGATGGCGAGCATCGGCCTGCCGGTGCCCCCGGGCTTCACCATCACCACCGAGGAATGCGTTACCTATCTGCGGGATGGGGCCGATTTCTCGGAAGGCTTGCGAAGTGAAGTCGCCGCCGCGCTCGCCCATGTCGAACAGGCCGTGGGCAAGCGGTTTGGCGACGCGGGCGATCCGCTGCTGGTCTCGGTCCGTTCGGGCGCGCGGGTGTCGATGCCGGGGATGATGGACACGGTGCTCAACCTCGGGCTGAACGACGCGACCGTGGAGGGGCTGGCGGCGTCGAGCGGGGACGCGCGGTTCGCCTGGGACTCTTACCGGCGGTTCATCCAGATGTACTCGGACGTGGTACTCGGGATCGACCACGGCCTGTTCGAAGAGGCCTTGGAAATCGCCAAGGAAGACAAGGGTTTTTATAACGACACCGAGATGGCGGCTGAAGACTGGCAGGCGCTCGTGAGCGAATACAAGGGGATCGTCGCCGAGGAGCTCGGCCGCGACTTCCCGCAGGATGTGAACGAGCAGCTGTGGGGCGCGATCCGCGCGGTGTTTGACAGCTGGGACAGCGACCGCGCCAAGGTCTACCGGCGCTTGAACGACATCCCCGCCGACTGGGGCACGGCGGTGAACGTGCAGGCGATGGTGTTCGGCAACATGGGCGAGACCAGCGCCACCGGCGTCGCCTTCACCCGCGACCCCGCGACCGGCGAGCGGGCCTACTACGGCGAGTACCTGATCAACGCGCAAGGCGAGGACGTGGTCGCCGGCATCCGCACGCCGCAATACCTCACCAAGGCCGCGCGCGAGGCGGCGGGGGCCAAGCCGCTCTCGATGGAAGAGGCGCTGCCCGAGGCCTACGCCGAGCTCGCCCGCGTGTTCGACCTGCTGGAACTTCACTACAAGGACATGCAGGACATTGAATTCACGGTGGAACGCGGCAAGCTGTGGATGCTCCAGACGCGCTCGGGCAAGCGCACCGCGAAGGCCGCGCTCAAGATGGCGGTCGACATGGTCGCCGAGGGCCTGATCGAGGAGCGCGAGGCGGTGCGGCGGGTCGATCCGATGGCGCTCGATCAGTTGCTCCACCCCACGCTCGATCCCGATGCCGAGCGGCATGTGCTGACCACAGGCCTGCCCGCGTCGCCGGGCGCGGCGGCGGGGCGGATCGTGCTCGATGCCGACACCGCCGAGCAATGGGCGGGCCGCGGCGAGAAGGTGATCCTGGTGCGGGTGGAGACCTCGCCCGAGGACATTCACGGGATGCACGCGGCCCAAGGCATCCTCACCGCGCGCGGCGGGATGACGAGCCATGCGGCGGTGGTCGCGCGCGGGATGGGGCGGCCGTGTGTCTCCGGGGCCGGGGCGGTGTCGATCGACCGCGCGTCGCGCTCGCTGCGGATCGGAACGACCGAGCTGAAGGAGGGCGATGCCATCACGCTCGACGGGGCGACGGGGCAGGTGATGCTCGGCATCGTGCCCACGGTCGAGCCGGAGCTGGCGGGCGACTTCGGGACGCTGATGGTCTGGGCCGACAAGCTGCGCCGGATGAAGGTGCGCACCAATGCCGAGACGCCCGACGACTGCCGCATGGCGCGCCAGTTCGGGGCGGAAGGGATCGGGCTCTGCCGCACCGAACACATGTTCTTCGAAGCCTCGCGCATCTCGCTGGTCCGCCAGATGATTCTCGCCGAGGACGAGGCCGGTCGTCGCCGCGCGCTGGAGAAGCTGCTGCCCGAGCAGCGCGCCGATTTCACCGCGATCTTCGAGGTGATGGCGGGGCTGCCCTGCACGATCCGCCTGCTCGATCCGCCGCTCCACGAGTTCCTGCCGCACGCCGAGGAGGAGTTCGCCGAGCTGGCCGACGCGACCGGCCTCGGTGTCGATCACCTGAAGCGCCGCGCGGGCGAACTTCACGAATTCAACCCGATGCTCGGCCACCGCGGCTGCCGCCTCGGGATCACCTTCCCCGAGATCTACGCCATGCAGGCACGCGCGATCTTCGAAGCGGTGTGCGCGGTCAAGCTCGCGAGCGGCGAGGCGCCGCTGCCCGAGATCATGATCCCGCTGGTGGCGACCAAGCGCGAGCTTGCGATCCTGAAGGCGCTGGTCGACAAGGAGGCTGAGGCCGTGTTCGCCGAGACCGGCACGCGGGTCGACTACCTCGTCGGCACGATGATCGAACTCCCGCGCGCCGCGCTGATGGCGGGCGAGATCGCCGAGGAGGGCGCGTTCTTCAGCTTCGGCACCAATGACCTGACCCAGACCACGCTGGGCGTCAGCCGCGACGATGCGGCGCGGTTCCTCAGCGTCTATGTCGACAAGGGCATCTTCCCGCGCGATCCCTTCGTCAGCTTGGACATCGAAGGCGTCGGCCAGCTGGTCGAACTGGCGGCGGAGCGCGGGCGCAAGACCCGGTCCGACATCAAGCTCGGCATCTGCGGCGAGCATGGCGGCGACCCGGCGAGCATCGCCTTCTGCGAGAGCGTTGGGCTCGATTACGTCAGCGCCTCGCCTTACCGCGTGCCGATCGCGCGGCTCGCAGCAGCGCAAGCGGCGCTCAAGAACGCCTAGGTTCCGGCGAGGGATCGCCGCCCGGTGAGGGTGACGATCTCGAAACTCTCGGTGACCTTACCGTCCGCCTCGGCGCGCGCGGCGAAGGCGGCGCGGGCGAGGGCGAGGGCGGTTTTGCCGAGCGGCGCAGCGGGCTTGGCCAGTGCATTGCCGAGGCCCTGGTCGCGCAGGTCGCTGACGAGACGGTCGAGACTCGAATAGCGAACGCCAAGGGTGTGGGTGTCGACCACCGGGTCCTTCCACCCGGCGCGCTGGAGCAGGGCAGGGGCGGCGCGGGCATCGACCAGCGGATGCAGCCGTGCCGCCGGACGGTCGGGCTCGGCCGCCAGCATCGCGGCGCGCAGGGCGGGCAGGCTCTGGCCGCCGACGAAGCTCGCGATAACGAGGCCGCCGGGGGTCAAGGCATTGCGCAGGTGGATCAGCGCGCCGGGCAGGTCGTTGACGGCATCGAGCTGGCCGATCACCCCGATGAAGTCATACGGAGCGCCTGCCAGCGGTTCGGCAGGGTTGGCAGAGATGTCGACGGCAACCTCGCCGCCGCCCTCCCGCAGATGGGTCTGAAGCATGGCCGGTGCCCCGCCGATCAGCAGCGTGCGCGCCGGGGCATGGCGCACGAAGCTCAGCCGCTCGATCATGTCCTCGGCCATCTCCTCGATGAGGAAGCGCGCGGCATCCGCGCCGGACCGCAGCCTTGCGGCCGAGCGCAGCGCGCGGGCCACGCGGCGGGGTTCGGCAAAGATGGTGGGGACGACTGCGACGTTCATGCCGCGCCGCCCTGCCGCGCTTGCTTCGGAAGCGCAAGCCATGCGACACTCGCGCGATGGCAGTGGTCGCTCAACTTGCCCGGCATCTCGCCCCGCTGGTGGATTTCATCTATCCGCCGCGCTGCCCCTCGTGCGGGGTCGCGGTCGCGGCGCAGGCGGGGCTGTGCACCGACTGCTGGAGCACGCTCGAGGTCCCCGAGCACCCCGAAGTCGCAGGCCATGCCGTGCCGGTCTATGCCGCGACCTATTACAACGAGACGTCGCGCAAGCTCGTGCTGGCCTATAAGCATGGGGGGCGGATCGCGCTGTCGGGGCTGTTGGCGCGGCTGATCGCGGCGCGGATGCCCGAGCCGGAGTCGGACCGCGCGCCGCCGCTGCTGGTGCCGGTTCCGCTCCACCGCTGGCGGCTGTGGAGCCGGGGGTTCAACCAGGCGGCGCTGCTCGCACAGTCGCTGCAAAAGCAGGGCAAGGGCGAGGCGGCGGTGGCGGCACTGGTGCGGTTCCGGCGCACACCCAACCTCGGCGGTCTGGGCCGCGAGGAGCGCGAGCGGGTGCTGACCGGCGCGATCCGCCTCGCACCGGATGCGGCGGCACGGATCACGGGGCGTGACGTGGTGCTGGTCGACGATGTGCTCACCAGCGGCGCGACAAGCCGCGCCTGCCTTGCCGCGCTGGCCGGGGCGGCGCCGTCCTCGATCGCGGTGGCCTGCTTTGCGCGGGTGGATGAGGACCACAAGCTCGCGCATCCGTAATCCGGCGCGCTGCGTAGAAAACATAACGCCCGAGGTCTTTCGACCCCGGGCGCCACGTGACGAAACGGTGCGGATCCGCTCTTTCGAGCCAAGGCAGCGACCCCCTAACTTCGCTGCCGGGATCCAGTCCCTATCGTTCAACCGGTCGCGCTGGCACCCCGCTGCCAGTAACGCGGTCCGGTCACCCCCTGAACCCGGCACCGGGCGGTGCCATGTGTTCGGTGGAGAACCCCTTGCGAAGGCTCCGCAAGCTTTCTTCCACCGAGTTGCCTAACGCGGAAGATGAAACCTTGGACGGGGCAATTTTTTGTGACGTGCTGTTGTCTGCTTGCAACAATCCTTGCATGAGCCGCCTTCGGACTATCCTGGAGTTGCCTTTGTGACCGATCCCGTCCTCACTTCCGAAGAGCGCGAGAAGGGCCTTGTCTTTGCTCCCAAATTCGATGCCGCGGGGCTCTTGACCGCGGTCGTGGTCGACGCTGCGGACGGCACGGTGCTGGTCGTGGCGCACATGAATGCCGAGGCGCTCGCAAAGACGCTCGAGACCGGCAAGGTGCACTTTTGGTCGCGCTCGCGCGGAGCCTTGTGGCTGAAGGGCGAGACTTCGGGGCATTTCCTCGCCGTGGAGGCGGTGCTCACCGACTGCGATCAGGACGCTCTCCTGATTCGCGCCACGCCCGCCGGCCCCACCTGCCACACCGGAGCGCGTGCCTGCTTCTACCGCGAGGTCGTCGCGGGCGAGGGCGGGCCGGTGTTGCGGCGCATCGATACTTGACGCTCACGTAAACGTAAGGTAGAGCGCGGGCATGGCTACCGCTCCCGCTTCCACCGCCGCCGCAGATTCCGCCGCCGAACCGCGCCGCAACGGCGCGCATCTCGACCGGCCGGATGTCCACGAGCGCGAACATTTCACCATTTCCGATCTCACCTCGGAATTCGGCTGCACCGCCCGCGCGCTGCGCTTCTACGAGGACGAGGGGCTCATCAGCCCGGCGCGCGTCGGCCTCACCCGGGTCTATTCCAAGCGTGACCGCGCGCGGCTCGCCTGGATCATGCGTGCCAAGAACGTCGGCTTCTCGCTGACCGAGATCCGCGAGATGATCGACCTCTACGACCTCGACGATGGCCGCGTTGAACAGCGCCGTGTCACGATCGAGAAATGCCGCACGCATATCGCCAAGCTGAAGGCGCAGCGCGACGACATCGACAGCTCGATCAAGGAACTGACCGACTTCGTCGCCGAAATCGAAAAGCTCGACCTGCGCTGATGCGCTAGGGCCAACACCGCTTCTACACGTCTGCCTACCAGAGGGATCAACCGATGCCGACCTACACCGCGCCCACCCGCGACACGCGTTTCATCGTCAACGAAGTGCTCGACCTTGCCAGCTACGGCAACCTGCCGGGCTTCGAGAACGCAACGCCTGACATGATCGAGACCGTCATCAACGAGGCCGGCAAGTTCTGCGCCGAGGTGCTCGCGCCGATCAATCAGGCAGGGGACGAGCACGGCTGCACCCGCCACGAGGACGGCAGCGTCACCACGCCTCCGGGCTTCAAGGAGGCTTATCAGGCCTATGTCGAGAGCGGTTGGGGCACGCTCGCCCAGCCCGAGGAATTCGGCGGGCAGGGGCTGCCGCACGTGCTCGGCTTCGTGCTCGAGGAATACACCGGCACTGCCAACCAGGCCTTCGCGATGTATCCCGGCCTCACCAACGGCGCGATCGCGGCGATCATCGCCAAGGGCTCGCAGGAGCAGAAGGAGACCTTCGTTCCCAAGATGATCTCGGGCGAGTGGTCGGGCACCATGAACCTGACCGAGCCGCACTGCGGCACCGATCTCGGCATGATCCGCACCAAGGCCGTGCCCAACGGCGATGGCACCTATGCGATCACCGGGACCAAGATCTTCATTTCGGCGGGCGAGCATGATCTCACCAGCAACATCATCCACCTGGTGCTGGCCAAGACCCCGGGCGCGCCCGACTCGACCAAGGGCATCTCGCTGTTCATCGTGCCCAAGTTCATCCTCGACGAGAATGGCAACCCGGGCGCGCGCAACGGCGTGACCTGCGGCTCGATCGAGAAGAAGATGGGGATCCACGGCAACGCCACGTGCCTCCTCAACTACGACGGGGCGACTGGCTACCTCGTCGGCGAAGAGAACAAGGGCCTTGCCGCGATGTTCATCATGATGAACGCCGCGCGCCTCGGCGTCGGCATTCAGGGCTATGCCCAGGCCGAGGTCGCCTATCAGAACGCGGTCACCTACGCGCTCGACCGCCGTCAGGGCCGTGCGCTGACCGGTCCGGCCGATCCGGAGGCGAAGGCCGATCCGATCTTCGTCCACCCCGACGTGCGCCGGATGCTGATGGACGCCAAGGTCTTCACCGAATCGATGCGGGCGCTGTGCCTGTGGGGTGCGCTCCAGGTCGATCTCACCCACAAGGCGCAGACCCCCGAGGAGCGCGAGATGGCCGACCTGCTGATCGGCCTCATGACCCCGGTCATCAAGGGCTACGGCACCGACAAGGGCTACGACATCGCCAACAACATGCAGCAGGTCTACGGCGGCCACGGCTATGTGCGCGAGTGGGGCATGGAGCAGTTCGTGCGCGATAGCCGCATTGCGATGATCTACGAGGGCGCCAACGGCGTTCAGGCGATGGATCTTTGCGGGCGCAAGCTCGCCGCGGGCGGGGGCAAGGCGATCCAGGCCTTTTTCGCCATGATCGACGAGGAAATCGCCGCCGCCAAGCAGGTGGCAGAACTCGCTCCTGTCGCCGAGCGCCTCGAAAAGGCGCTGGGCGAGCAGAAGGCGGCGACGCAGTGGTTCATGATGAACGCCTTCACCAACCCCAACCACCTCGGGGCCGGCGCGCATCACTACATGCACATCATGGGCATCGTGACGCTCGGCTTCTTCTGGCTGAAGATGGCCAAGGTGGCGCTGACGAAGCTGGCAGAAGCGCCCGAGGACAAGGCGTTCTACGAGGCCAAGCTGGTCTCGGCCAACTACTACGCCGAACGCTTCCTCCCCGATGCGGGCGCGCTGCGCCGCAAGCTCGAGGCGGGCAGCGAATACATGATGAAGCTCCCTGCCGAGGCCTTCGCGACCGCAGCCTGACGCTGCGTCCGAACAAGCGCGGCAGCCGCCCTCGACCCGTGCATGGGGGCTGCCTTCGCTTGTGAGGCTTCGACCGACCAACGGGGTTGCGCCCCCGGAAGGACTACGAACAGATCCTGACCCGCTCGATCAGCGGCACACCGATCGAACGGACCCTGGTCGCCTACAAGACCGAACTGACGGTCCGCCTGCTCGATGACGCCGCGAGCGAGCCGGATGCGCTTGACGCCGTGGCGGTCATCGACGCGCTCGGTCCGGTCTATTACGGCGATTGATCGCGGCGTGCGGGGGTGACGCGAACTACTCGAGCATCCCCATCATGCGCTGCGAGCTGACCTTCATCTTGAGGCTCGTGCGAGCCGCCGCAGCGGGACGCTCCCACTGGCTGGCCGAGCGGGCCGAGACCACCCGGGGGCGAGCCGGGGCCGGGTCAGCCTCCGGCTGCGCGGAAGCCGCAGCCGCAGCCGGTGCGGGAGCCGCAACAGGGGCGGGTGCGGGGGCAGGACGAGCTACGCGAACCGGCTCGGGCTGGGGCGCGGCGGGCTCCTGTTCCGGCTCGGGTTCCGGCTCGGGCTCGGGCTCGAGCGCAAGAGGAGCGGGTGGCGGCGGTGCGACGGCTGCGGGTTGGGGCGCAGGCTCCGGCTCCGGCGCGGGTGCGGGCGTGAGGGCCTGCGCGACCGGCGCCGCCACCGGCGCAGCATGGCTCGGCGCCGCCTCCGCGTGCGCTTCGGCCAGCCCGGCGAGGATCTTCTCGGCCACCTCTTCAATCGTGCCCACCACCAGAAGCGGCTGCCCGCCGACGATGCCGACATTGGTCTGCCCGTTCTCGGCGGTGCGCAGCCACGCCACGTTCGAGGCCACGACGAGATAATTGCCGCCGCGCGATTCGAGCTTGATGAACTTCATGGGCGACACATCCCGGGCAAAGACCTGATTGCAACGGCAATCGCGCCCGAGGGTTACGCGCTCAGGGTTAAGAAATGGGTTATCGTGACCGCGGGGCGACGTCGAGGACAGGGTGAAGACTGTCGGTCTGTAGCGGTTTCATCATGAAGTAATGCGGATAGTAGGGCGCGGGCCCATCGATCTGGCCGATGACCGAAAAGCCATGCGATTCGTAGAACGCCTTGGCCTGGAAGGCATAGGTATCGAGCCGCAGGTGGTGGCAATGGCGCCGCCGAGCTTCAGCCTCGGCCCTTTCGAGCAGAACAGTGCCCCAGCCCTGACCTCGCAGGGGTTCCGACAGGGCAAGGATGTCGATAAGAAACCCGCCCCACCGCGACAGGCCAATCAATGCGCCGACTAGAACGCCATGTTCGTCCTTGAGGAGCAGGGCATAGTCGTGATTGTCGAGCTCTGGGACGCGGGCGCGGGTGAACTCACGCAGGATTTCAAGCGCGGCGGCGCAGTCCTCGCCGCCCGGCGAGTCCGTTTCGTGCAGCGATATCGCGCCCATCGCCGGTGATTGTCACTCGACCGGCAGGAAGTCGGGAACCGAGAGGTAACGCTCGCCCGTGTCGTAGTTGAAGCCGAGCACGCGGCTGCCCGCGGGCAGATCGGCGAGCTTGCCGGCGATCGCGGCCAGCGTTGCGCCGCTCGAGATGCCGACCAGCATCCCTTCCTCACATGCGGCGCGGCGGGCCATCTCCTTGGCCTCATCGGCATCGACGGGAATCGCGCCGTCGATCGCGTTGGTGTGAAGGTTGCCCGGAATGAACCCCGCGCCGATCCCCTGGATCGGGTGCGGGCCGGGCTGGCCGCCGTTGATGACGGGCGAGAGCGCAGGCTCGACGCCATAGGCCCTCATCGCCGGCCAGTGCTTCTTCAATTCCTCCGCGCAGCCGGTGAGGTGCCCGCCGGTGCCGACCCCGGTGATCAGCACGTCGATCGGGGATTCGGCGAAATCGGCGAGGATCTCCTGCGCGGTGGTGCGGGCGTGGACCGCGACGTTTGCGGGATTGTCGAACTGGCTCGGCATCCATGCGCCGGGCGTCTGCGCCACCAGTTCCATCGCCCGCTCGATCGCGCCCTTCATGCCCTTCTCGCGCGGGGTGAGGTCGAAGCTCGCGCCATAGGCGAGCATCAGGCGGCGACGCTCGACCGACATCGATTCGGGCATCACCAGCACGAGGCGGTAGCCCTTGACCGCGGCGACCATGGCAAGCCCGATACCGGTGTTGCCGCTGGTGGGCTCGACGATGGTGCCGCCCGGCTTCAATGCGCCGCGCGCCTCGGCATCCTCGACCATCGCGAGCGCGATGCGGTCCTTGATCGAGCCGCCGGGGTTCGCCCGCTCGGACTTCACCCACACCTCGTGGTCGGGAAACAGCCGCGCAAGGCGGATATGCGGGGTGCCGCCGATGGTGGCGAGGATGCTGTCAGCCTTCATGTCGATACCTCTCGTTTAAGCTCTTGCGGCTCGAAGCTGCGGGCGCGGCGCAACTCGGGGAAGTACCACGCCCAGACCAATGTCACGACTATCGCACCCGCGCCGCCGAATACAACCGCGCCGAGCGCCCCGAGCAGCGCCGCGGCGAGCCCGGACTGCATCTCGCCCAATTCGTTCGAGGCGGAGATCGCAAGTCCCGAGATCGAGGACACTCGCCCGCGCTTGTCATCGGGGGTGAACAGTTGGACGAGCGAGCTTCTGATGAAGACCGAGATCATGTCCACCGCGCCCATCATCGCCAGTATCGCCAGCGACAGGACGAAGTATCGCGAAAAGGCAAAGGCGATGGTCAGCGCCCCGAAGGCCGCGACCGCCCACAGCATCTTCACCCCGACCTCGCGCTGGAGCGGGCGGAAGGACAGCCACAGCGCCACGCTCGCCGCGCCCAGGGCAGGGGCGGCGCGCATCAGCCCGAGCCCCTCGGGCCCCACGAACAGGATGTCGCGCGCGAAGACCGGCAGCAGCGCCGTGGCTCCCGCCAGCAGCACCGCGAAAAGATCGAGCGTGATGCAGCCGAGCAGGAACCGCTCGCGCCAGACATAGATCATGCCCTCGGTAATCTGCTTCAAAGGCTTGAGGCGCGGTCCGTCCTGCTTGGCGCGCACGGGGCGCACGGTGAGAATCAGCAGCATCGAGCAGCCGAGCATCGCGGCGGAAAGCGCGTGGGGCAGCCACTCGGCCTGGGCAAAGATCAACCCGCCCACCGCCGGGCCGGCCACGCTCGCGGTCTGCCAGGCGATCGAGGACAGCGCGATGGCGCGCGGCAGCAGGGCAGGGGGGACGATGTTGGGCGCGATGGCGCTCATCGAGGGGCCGAGAAAGACCCGCGCCGCGCCGTGGGCAGCGGCGAGGGTGAAGAGGATCGGCAGGCTCAAGGCATCGGCCCAGGTCGCCCACGCCAGCACCACGGCCACGAGGCCGTCGATCCCGTTGGCGAAGGCTGCGACATGGCGGCGGTCGAAGCGGTCGGCGGCGAGCCCCGCGACCGGGGTCAGCAGGAACAGCGGCACGAATTGCGCAAGCCCCAGCAAGCCCAGCTGGAACGAGGCCTCGGCCACGCTCATCCCGTAATCGTCGCGCGCCACGGCGTAGAGCTGATAGCCGAGCAGCACCACCATCGACATGGTCGCAAACACGCCCATGAAGCGGGCGAGCCAGTAGCGCCGGTAATCGCCGATCTGGAGCGGGGAGGCAGGTTCGGTCACAGCGTCGGTCACGCCGCGCGCCATGGCAGGCGGCGGCGATGCTGCCAAGCAGGGGAAACTTGTCCCCCCTCGACTTTATGTTGCCTCAGCGCGGGCGGCGCAGGCGCGGATTGGGCTGGAGCTGGTCGATGATCGCGACGAAATCGTCGAGCCGGATGATCCGCTCGAACTGGAAGCCTGCGCGGTTGTCGCGGGTCCAGATCACATAGGCCTCGATCCGGCCGACGACCGGTAGGCGGATGATGATGCGGTCGCCGCGCTGGAGGCGCTCGCCATTGTCGACCATGAAGCCGTGGGCGGAGAGATTGCAGACGTGAAGGTGCAGGTCGCCCTGCACGAAATGCTCGACGATGGCCGGAAAATCGACCGGGTGCCGTGCTGCACGGCGCAAGTCGGTCACGCTGAGATTAGCTCCACCTGCCACGTCGTGCGATCCTTCCCTCCGTCTGGGTCACAGAAAAGGGAAATGGCGCAGAAAGCCTGACAATTGGTAAAGGCCCCGGGGGGGGGCGCAAACCCTGCGGGACAGGCTTACCGCGTCACGAGCGCGTGCCGCTTCTTGCCGAGGCTGAGGCGCAGGGTCTGGCCCGCGGCGGGCAGAACCAGCTGCGCCGGATCGCTCACCGTCTCGCCCTCGAGCTTCACCGCACCCTCGGCAAGCTTGCGCTTGGCCTCGCCGCCCGAGGCGGTGAGGCCGAGTGCGGTGAGGAGGGCGGCAAGACGCATGCCTTCGGGGCCGGTGGCGATGCTCGGTAGATCCTCGCCTGCGCCGCTGCCCGCGAAAGTTTCGCGCGCGGTGACTTCGGCGCGGGTCGCGGCGTCTTCCCCCCGAACGAGCTTGGTGACTTCGTTGGCGAGGATCACCTTGGCCGCGTTGATCTCGGCCCCTTCGATCGCTTCGAGGCGGTTGATCTCATCCAGCGGCACATCGGTGAACAGACGCAGGAACCTGCCGACATCGCGGTCGTCGACATTGCGCCAATATTGCCAGAAGTCGTAGGCTGGGAGCATGTCCTCGTTGAGCCAGATCGCGCCCGAGACCGACTTGCCCATCTTCTGCCCGTCCGCACGAGTGATGAGGGGCGCGGTCACCCCGTAGACCTCGGTTCCGTCGATCCGTCGGGCGAGTTCGATGCCGTTGACGATATTGCCCCATTGATCGCTGCCGCCCAGCTGCAACCTGCACCCATGTTCCCTTGAGAGCACCACAAAATCATACGCCTGCATGATCATGTAGTTGAATTCGAGGAAGGTCAGCGGCTGTTCGCGGTCGAGCCGCAGGCGGACCGAATCGAAGGTCAGCATGCGGTTGACGGTGAGATGCCTGCCGACCTCGCGCAGTAGTTCGATGTAGCCGAGTTTGCTGAGCCAGTCGTCGTTGTTGATGAGCAGCGCGCCTGTCTTGCTGTCGTCGAAGCGCAGGATCTTGCGGAAGCTGTCCTTGATCGAGGCGATGTTGCTCGCCAGCACCGCGTCGGTGAGCATCTGGCGGGTCTCGTCCTTGCCCGAAGGGTCGCCGACCTTTGCGGTGCCGCCGCCCATGATCACGATCGGCCGGTGTCCTGCCTGCTGGACGCGGCGCAATAGCATGATCGAGGCGAGATTGCCGATGTGAAGCGAGGACGCGGTGGGATCGAAGCCGACATAGGCCGTGATCACTTCGGTGCGCGCAAGCTTGTCCAATGCAACCGGATCGGTCACCTGGTGAATATGGCCCCGCTCGTCGAGGAGGCGAAGAAGGTCGGACTGGTAGGTGCTCATGGCGGTTCCGTAGTTTTGGGCGCCCCTATCAGGCCCGGCGCACGGCGTGAAGTGGCTTGCCGGAGGCGCGCCGGGTCGGCACACAGGCGCGATGCACCCGCTGATGCTCCACGTCGCCTGCGACCTCGGCCCTGTCCGCGCCGTCACCGCCTCGGTGACCGCCACCGCGCAGGGGTGCGAGGCGGAATTCGTCCTCGACGGGGACGTGCAACGGATCGTCATCCCCCCGGCATCGATCCCTGCACGACATGACAACCTGTGGCAGACGACCTGCTTCGAGATCTTCTGGCAGCCGCTCGGCGGGAAGGCCTATCGCGAGTTCAACCTCTCGCCCTCCGGCCAGTGGGCGGCCTACGACTTCGATTCCTTCCGCGCCGGGATGCGCGATGCGCCCGTGGACGCGCTCGCCATCGCCTGCTCGCATGATGCGGCGGGTCTGGTGCTGCGCGCCAGCATCGCCGCCGATCTGCCCGCGCCCGCGCAGGTCGCGCTCAACGCCGTGGTCGAACATGCCGATGGCAGCAAGCAGTACTGGGCGCTCGCCTTCCCGCCCGGCAAGCCCGAGTTCCACTCGGAAGCCAACCGCGCGCTTATTGTCGAGCGCGAGGATCCGGCTCTCCGGTGACGAAAGGCCGGTTGAGCTGCACGATCTTCAGGTTGAGCACGAAAGCGAAGCTCACCCAGATGAAATAGGGCACGTTGAGCCAGCCGACAAAGGGGTTGTCGACCAGGCGCGGCAGCACGACCATCAGGCCGACGACCGAAAGCCACAGGAAGACATTCTCGGCGAGCGCCCAGTCGGGGCGCTTCAGCTTGAAGAACAGCGGCGACCACGCGAAGTGGAGCACGAAATTGGCGATGAACAGCGCCCACACCCCCGTCCTCGCCTCGGGCGAGGGGGCTTCGGTGAGGCCGATGTAGAAGCTCCACCCGGCAAGCCCGAGGATGATCGTCCAGGCCGGGCCGAACAGCCAGTCGGGCGGCTGCCACGCAGGCTTGCGCAAGTGGTGATACCACCCGCCGATCTCGGTCAGCGCGCCGCCTGCGCCGCCGAGGATGATCGCCCAGCCGGCGGCGATGGCTACGGCTGTCCAGTCGATGTCCATGCCGGATTAACTGGCACAGTGGGAGCAATGTTCCCAGGCTTTCGCAGCGGCATTGCCTTTGCGCGCGCGCTGTTCCATCGCTTGGCACATGAAGAACGGCATCGACCGGCTGCTCGCCGACCCCGAACTCCTCAGCCAGCTCAAGGGCCGCCGCGTGGCGCTGGTGGCGCACCCGGCAAGCGTTACGGCAGACCTCACACACAGCCTCGACGCACTGATTGCGGCCGGGGTCAACGTGAACAGCGCTTTCGGTCCGCAGCACGGCCTCAAGGGCGACAAGCAGGACAACATGGTCGAGACCGCGGACGAGATGGATCCGCGCTACGGCATCCCGATCTTCTCGCTCTATGGCGAGGTGCGCCGCCCGACGGGGCAGATGATGTCGAGCGCGGACGTCTTCCTGTTCGATCTGCAGGACCTCGGCTGCCGGATCTACACCTTCGTCACCACCCTGCTGTATCTGCTCGAGGAAGCGGCCAAGGCGGGCAAGGAGGTGTGGGTGCTCGACCGGCCCAATCCCGCCGGCCGCCCGGTCGAGGGCACGCTGCTGGTGCCGGGGCAGGAGAGCTTCGTCGGCGCCGCCCCGATGCCGATGCGCCACGGCCTCACCATGGGCGAAATGGGCCACTGGTTCATAGAGCATTTCGGCCTCGACGTCGCCTACAAGGTGGTGGCGATGGAGGGCTGGCGTCCCGATGCGGATGACGGCTTCGGGTGGCCGGCGTCACGCCTGTGGATCAATCCCTCGCCCAATGCCGCCAACCTCAACATGGCACGCTGCTATGCCGGGACGGTGATGCTGGAGGGCACGACGCTGTCCGAAGGGCGCGGCACCACGCGGCCCCTTGAGGTGCTGTTCGGCGCGCCGGACATCGACGCGGGCGGTGTGCTCAAGGTGATGAACAAGCTCGCACCCGAGTGGCTAGCGGGCTGCGCGATCCGCGAATGCTGGTTCGAACCGACTTTCCACAAGCACGCAGGAACGCTCTGCAACGCGTTGATGATCCACGCGGAAGGTACTTTTTACGATCACCACAGCTTCAAGCCCTGGCGCATGCAGGCGCTCGCCTTCAAGGCAATCCGCATGCTCTATCCCGATTACCCGCTGTGGCGCGACTTTCCTTACGAGTACGAACTCACCCGCCTCGCGATTGACGTCATCAACGGCGGGCCGGGGTTGCGCGAATGGGTTGATGATCCCGCCGCCCGCCCGGCCGATCTTGACGCCATGACGTCACATGACGAGGCCGCATGGGTTGCCGAGGTGCGAGCACACCTGCTTTACTGAATGTGACGCCATGTCGCCCTAGCGCATGGCACAGGCGGATGGCGGAGCAACCGTCACCGATGGGAGAGAGACAGGAATGGCAACCGCGGCAGCGAGCGGCACCGGCGTGCAATCGGCAAGGCTCACCTTGTGGATCCTGCTGACGGTCTACATCTTCAACTTCATCGACCGCCAGATCGTCAACATCTTGGCCGAGCCGATCGCGCGCGACCTGGAGCTGTCCGACACCCAGATCGGGCTGATGACCGGCCTCGCCTTCGCGCTGTTCTACACCGTGCTCGGCATCCCTATTGCCCGTTTTGCCGACCGCGAGACGACCAGCCGCCCACGGCTGATCGCGGTGGCGCTCGCGCTGTGGTCGGGGATGACGGCGCTGTGCGGGCTGGCGCAGAACTTCTGGCAATTGCTGCTCGCGCGGATCGGGGTGGGGGTGGGCGAGGCCGGGTGCACGCCGCCGGCGCATTCGCTGATCAGCGACATGGTGCCCCCTGAAAAGCGCGCCTCGGCGCTGGCGTTCTATTCGCTCGGGATTCCGGTCGGCTCGTTGCTGGGCATGGTGATCGGCGGACTGCTGGCCGATTTCCTCGGATGGCGCGAGGCCTTCGTGGTGGTGGGACTTCCCGGCGTCGCGCTGGCGCTGGTGGTTTGGTTCATGCTGAGGGACCCGCGCCGCTCCGACGCCGCGTCGGTGCTGCGCGCCAAGAGCCAGCCCGCCGCTCTGCCGCTGGGTCAGGCGGTGGCTGAAGTCATGCGCTCGCGCGCCTTCGTCCTGCTGGTCTGCGCGGGGTCGGCAGCCTCCTTCTTATCTTATGGCAAGACCACCTGGACGACGATCTTCTTCCAGCGCACCCATGACCTGTCGCCGGGGGAGGTGGGCCTGTCGTTCGGTCTGCTCGGCGGCGCGGCGGGGATTCTCGGCACGTGGCTCGGCGGCTACCTCGCCGACCGGTTTGGTGCGACCAACCGCCGCCATGTGCTGAGCGCGCCCGCAATCGGCATGGCGCTGGCAGTGCCGCTCGCGATCGCCGCCTACCATGCGCCGAGCTGGCCGCTGGCGCTGGCGCTCCTGTTCCTGCCGACCGTGTTCAACTCGCTCTACTACGGACCGACCTATTCGGCTGCGCAGGGCCTCGTTCCGCTGCGCGCGCGGGCGATCGCTGCGGCGGTGCTGCTGTTCTTCCAGAACCTGATCGGGCTGGGGCTCGGCCCGCTGTTCTTCGGGATGCTGTCCGATTGGCTGCAACCGGCCTATGGAGCCGACTCGGTGCGCTACGTGCTCTACGGCGCGGCGGTGCTGGGGCTGGTGCCGGCGTTTTTCTTCTGGCGGTGCAGCCTGCATCTCGACCGCGAGCTGGACCGGAAGGGCTAGTCGGGTGCGCGCACGGGCTGCACCAGCGTCACCAGCACGAAGCTGATCAGCATCAGCAGATACCAGCTGCCATATTTGGCGATGCTGACCATGCGCCATTTCTGCTCCTGCCCGGGATAGTTCCAGGCATTGGCGAAGGTGGCGATGTTCTCGGCAAACCAGATGAACAGCGCGACGAGACCGAAGCCGACGAGCAAGGGCATCCAGCGATGCGCGCGCCAGTTCCGGAAGTGGACGCGGGTGCGCCAGAAGATCACCGCCGTGGCGGCAAACAGTCCCCAGCGGATGTCGAGGGTGAAGTGGTGGGTGAAGAAGTTGACGTAGATCGCCGCTGCCAGCGCCCATGTCGTCCACGCGGGCGGGTAGTGGCTGAAGCGAAAATCGAAGATCCGCCACACCCGCGCAATGTAGCTGCCGACCGCGGCATACATGAACCCCGAGAACAGCGGCACCGCGCCGATGTGGAGCACGCTCTCCTCAGGGTAGGTCCATGACCCGGCGGAGGTCTTGAACAGTTCCATCACCGTGCCGACGACGTGAAAGATGAGGATGACGCGAGCTTCTCGCCACGTTTCTAACCGGAAGGCCAGCATGCCTGCCTGAATGGCGATGGCGGCCAGCGTCAGAAAGTCATAGCGGTGGAGCGGCGCGCCCTCGGGATAGAGCAGGTGCGTGCCGAGCAAGAGCGCCAGCAATAGGCCCCCGAACAGGCAGGCCCAGCCCTGCTTGAAGCCGAACAGCAGGAACTCGTATAGCCACAAGCGCCAGCCGGTGCCGGGATCGAAGGCTTCGAGCCGGAGGCGGACGGCTTTGAAGCGGGTATGGCGGGGCGGTGTCATCCGCCGCTGGATTGCTGAAGTCGTTAGCGCCCGTCAACGACGACGGCGGATCTCGGCCATTTCCTCAGCGGAGGGCTTCAGCGGAACGCGGGGCTGGAGGCTGGGGCTCATCGTCAGAACCACCGAGCAGCCGTCGATCCGCCGATCGACCGCATAGATATATTGCCCCATATCCGCCGTGGCGGGCCCGCGTTCGAAGCGAGGCTGCTGTCCGGGATTGTCAGCCGTAGGCAGCTTGGCGTCGCGGCATTTGGGGCCAACCAGAAAGTCCGGCCGCAACTCGCGCCCGGCCGCTTCCGGGGCGGCAATGGTGATGGAGTGCGGGGCAGGGGGGACTTCGCTCGCCTCGAGAAGGGCGATGACAAGCGGCAATGCGATATGTTGCATGGTAGTCTCCTCGGGCCGAGGGATACCACAATATCACATGATTCAAAAGGCTTCGCTCACGCCCCGTGCTTCCGGCTCAGTTCCCGCATCGCGTCATCCAGCCCGTCGAGCGTCAGCGGAAACATCCTATCGCCCACCAGCTGCTTGATCATCTTGGTCGACTGCGAATAGCCCCACTGCTTTTCCGGCACCGGGTTGAGCCACACGGTCGCGGGGTAAGTGTTAGTCACGCGCTGGAGCCACACCGCGCCCGCTTCCTCGTTCATGTGCTCGACGCTGCCGCCGGGATGGGTGATCTCGTAGGGGCTCATCGCCGCATCGCCCACGAACACGATCTTGTAGTCGTGCCCGTATTTGTGGAGCACGTCCCAGGTCTTGGTGCGTTCCTGCCAGCGGCGCTTGTTGTCCTTCCACACGCCTTCGTAGAGGCAGTTGTGGAAGTAGAAGAATTCGAGGTTCTTGAACTCCGCCGTGGCGGCGCTGAACAGCTCCTCCACCAGCTTGATGAAGGGGTCCATCGAGCCGCCGACGTCGAGGAACAGCAGCAGCTTGACGGCATTGCGCCGCTCGGGCCGCATGCGGATGTCGAGCCAGCCCTGCTTGGCGGTGCCCTCGATGGTGCCGGGAATGTCGAGCTCGTCCGCCGCGCCTTCGCGGGCGAAGCGGCGCAGGCGGCGCAGCGCCATCTTGATGTTGCGGGTGCCGAGTTCCTTGGTGTTGTCGAGGTTCTTGAACTCGCGCTTTTCCCAGACCTTGATCGCGCGCCCGTGCTTGGCCTCGCCGCCGATCCGCACGCCTTCGGGGTTGTAGCCCGAATTGCCGAAGGGGCTGGTGCCGCCCGTGCCGATCCACTTGTTGCCGCCCTGGTGGCGCTTTTCCTGTTCCTCGAGCCGCTTCTTGAGCGTCTCCATGATCTCGTCCCAGTCGCCCAGCGACTTGATCGCTTCCATCTCTTCGGGGGTCAGGAACTTCTCGGCCACCGCCTTCAGCCAGTCCTCGGGAATGTCGACCGGGTTCTGGCCGTAATCGGTCATGATCCCCTTGAAAACCTTCTGGAACACCTGGTCGAAGCGGTCGAGCAGGCCTTCGTCCTTCACGAAGGTGGCGCGCGAGAGGTAGTAGAACGCCTCGGGCGTCTGCTCGATCACGTCCTTGTCGAGCGCCTCCAGCAGGGTGAGGTGCTCCTTGAACGAGGCACCGATTCCGGCGGCCCTGAGCTCGTCGACGAAATTGAAGAACATGCTGGCACGCTTAACCCGCGTCCGGGCCGCTGACCAGTCCCCAATCTTGAGGAGGGCCGCGGTGCGACGGGGCATCGGGCAAGTCTTAACCCATTGCTTACCATCCTCTGCCTAGTGTTCCGCAAGACAAGCAACAGGGCAGCGACACGCATATGAACAGCCTCGCCATCGATACCGCCAACGCCCATGCCCTCGGGATGATCCCCGAGAGCTGCGGGGCGGTGACTGTCGGCTGCACAGATGTAGCGGGCGTCGTGGAGGCCGTGATCGCCTCGTCCAAGACGCTGCGTTCCGAGCACGAGGCACTGGCCGAGACCGTCCGCGCACTCGAGGCCGACCAGAGCAAGGTCGCCGAAGCCTCCGACGAGGCGCGGCTGTTGTCCGAACGCGCGATCGAGCGCCTTTCCGAGGGCACGGCGCTGATCCAGTCGTCGCTGGGCCAGATCGCCTCGCTGATCGAACTGGTCGACACATTGGGCCAGCACGTCACCAGCTTTTCGGCCGCGATGGAGCAGGTGCGCCGCTCCGCGCAGGACATTGGCGAGATTGCCGAGACGACCAATATCCTCGCGCTGAACGCCACCATCGAGGCTATGCGCGCTGGCGACGCCGGCCGCACCTTCGCGGTGGTCGCGAGCGAGGTGAAGAGCCTTGCCAACGACACCCGCAAGGCAACCGAGGAAATCGCCCACACCATCGATGCGCTCGGCGGCGAGGCCGAGGTCGTGATCGGGCGGATCGAGGCCGGTTCGAAAGCCAGCGGCGAGGCCCGCGCCAGCGTTGCGCGGATCGAGAGCACCATCGCCAACGTCGGCGCGCTGGTCGAGGAGGTCGACAAGCAGAACGACGTCATCGCCCGCTCGACCGGCACCATCAGCGGCCATGTCGACAAGGTCCAGCGCGTGCTGACCGGGTTCGATGCCGCCGCACGCAGCAACGAAGACCGGCTCCACGGTGCCCACCGCAAGATGGAGGAGCTGGAGATCACCGCCTCCGAGATGTTCGACCGCATCGTCCACGCCGGGCTCAGCCCCGAGGACAGCGCGATGGTTGCCCAGGCGCAGGCGATGATGCAGGAGGTCGCCGCGCACACCGAGGCGGCGCTGGCGCGCGGGGCGATCACCATCGCGGCGCTGTTCGACACCGATTACCAGAGCGTCCCCGGTACCAATCCGCCGCTGTTCCGCACGCGTCTCACCGACTGGGCGCATGCCGAGTGGCGTCCCTTCCTCGACCGCGCCAAGGCGAGCGATGCCCGTGTGCTGGCTGCGGCCTGCACCGACATGAACGGGTTCCTGCCCACCCACCTCACCGAGCGCAGCCGCACCCCCACCGGCGATATCAACCACGACACCCAGTTCTGCCGCAACGGCCGGATCATGCTCGAGGCGATCGACCGCAAGGCCAAGGTCTCCTCCGATGCCTACATGATGGCGGTCTATCGCCAGGAAGGCGACGGCGACAGCTACGTGGTGGTGCGCAATGTCTACGTCCCGCTCTACTTCGGCGGGCGGCGCTGGGGCGATTTCGAGCTCGCCTACAGCTTCGACTGAGGCAACCGGGGGGGCACGAGTTCCGCCGAACCGGGCCCCGCCTCAAGCACCGGCATGCCGGGAGGGAAAGGCGCCCAGCTTGGCGCGCTCCTGCCCCAGATGATCATGGTTGGCGGACAGATCTCCGGATCGTCGAGCGTGCCCGCGCGCACCCGCATCGGCAGCTTCGGGCCTTGCGTGGTACGGCTGTACATCTGCGAGCCGCACACCGAGCAGAACCCCCGCTCGACCGTGTTGCCGCTTTCGGCGACGCGGGTGATGCGGGTCATCTCGCCGGTGTAGGTGACGGCATCCTCGTCGAACAGAACGTTGACCGTCGCCGAACCGCTGGCGATCCGCTGGCAATCGCGGCACCAACACATCCGCGCACCCTGCGGTTCGGCAGCGATCGTGAAGCGCACCGCGCCGCAGAAGCAGCCGCCTTCGTGTGCCACGTTGCTCAGCTCGGGTTCCGCCGGGCCATGAAGGCGAGGCGTTCGAAGAGCATGATATCCTGCTCGTTCTTCAGAAGCGCGCCGTGCAGCGGCGGGATGGCGCTGGCCGGGTTCTTGTCCTGCAGCACTTCGAGCGGCATGTCCTCGTTGAGCAGCAGCTTGAGCCAGTCGAGCAGCTCGGAGGTCGAGGGCTTCTTCTTCAGCCCCGGCACCTCGCGCAGGTCGTAGAAGATGTCCATCGCCTTCTTGACCAGCGTCTTCTGGATGCCGGGGAAGTGGACGTCGATGATGTCCTGCATCGTCTCGCGGTCGGGGAACTTGATGTAGTGGAAGAAGCAGCGGCGCAGGAAGGCGTCGGGTAGCTCCTTCTCGTTGTTCGAGGTGATGACGACGATCGGGCGTTCCTTGGCCGTGATCCGCTCCTGCGTCTCGTAGACGTCGAAGCTCATGCGATCGAGCTCCTGCAAGAGGTCGTTCGGGAACTCGATATCGGCCTTGTCGATCTCGTCGATCAGCAGGACGGGCAGCTGGGGCGAGGTGAAGGCCTCCCACAGCTTGCCTTTCTTGATGTAGTTGCGGATGTCGTGGACGCGCTCTTCGCCGAGCTGGCCATCGCGCAGGCGGGCCACGGCATCGTATTCATACAGACCCTGCTGCGCCTTGGTGGTCGACTTGATGTTCCACTCGATCAGCGGAGCGCCCAGCGCCTTCGAGATTTCATGCGCCAGCACGGTCTTGCCGGTGCCAGGCTCGCCCTTGACCAGAAGCGGACGGCGCAGAGTGACGGCGGCATTGACCGCGACCTTGAGGTCCTCGGTCGCGATGTAGGACTTGGTGCCTTCGAAACGCTGCTGCTGGTCTGCCATGGGTTTTCCTGTGAGACTGAAATTTGCGCCAAGCGATAAGCGGGGCCGTCGCAGCGCGCAAGAGGGGTGGGGGCTGGCAAATCAGCGAGGCAGGAGCAGGATGCGCTGGGCGATGGCTTCCAGCTTGCCTTCGTCGACCACGGCGGCAGGGTTGTTCCACCCAAGGGTCAGCACCCAGTCGCGCCCCTCCTTGTCGGTGAGCAGCCAGGTGAGGTTGAGCACGCCCGGTTCACTCCCGCCCTTGAAGCCGATGTACCGCCAGTTGGCCTTGATGGCATCGGTCGCGGAAGGGTTGATGGCCATGATCCTGAAGGCCTCGGGGTCGGCGGTCTTGCGCATCCGGACGAAAAGCTGGGCAAGATCGGTAGGTGAGGCGAACCATTCGATGTCGAGCGCCTTGGGGCCATGCGCAAAGGCGGCGTTAATCTGATCGAGCGAGGGGTCTTCGGCAGCTAACACCACCTCGAGCACCGCCCGCTCGGCAGCATCGCCCTTGCGCCATTGGTCGAGCGTTTCCCGGTCGAAGGTCTTGAGCACGAATAGCTCGCGCGTTTTAAGGAACGGATCGTTGGCCGCGGGATCGCTGTGCCCGCTATCACGCATCAGCGTGAGGATCCGATCCTTCCCCAACACCCTGATCAACTGGTCGGTCGCGGTGTTGTCGCTGATCGAGATCACCAGGCTGGCAAGCGTGTGGAGCGTCACCGGCGCGCCCTTGGGCCAGGTCTGCAACTGCCCGCTGGGGTAGCTCTTCTCGGTGAGCGGCACGACGTCGGTCCACTTGCGCTTGCCCGCCTTCACATCCTCGGCCAGCGCAGCAAGGACATAAAGCTTGAATGCCGATCCCAGCGCGAGCGGCGTATCGGGATTGCGGCTGATCAATGGCGCGCCGCCGAGCGGGCCGAACCATGCGTTGACGCTTCCCGGCAGCGCAGCGAGGTCGGCGGCGATCTTCGCGGGCGTGTCGCCTGCCACCGCGAGCGAATCCACCGAGGTGAAGCGCAACTCGTTGATGCGGTTGTTTTCCGCAGGGTCGAGCGCGATCCCGCCCTTGGCAATCCCCCGCTCGAAGCGGATCTCGAGCGCGGCCCGCGTACCCTCGCGCGGGGCCAGAAGACTGACCTCAAGCGCGCGGCCGAATTGGCCGGTGAGGTTCGCGCTCAGCGCCTTGATCTGCGCATCGGCAATCGCAGCGCGAAAGCTGGCGGTGAAGATTTCCTCGGGCTGTACCTCGCCGTTCAGCAGCTCCACCACCTGAAGGCTGCGCGCTTCAAGCGCGGTCGGTTCGGCGGGCTGCGCTTGCGCTGCCGCTGTCTGCGCGCTGGCCGGACAGCTCGCCATGACGCCGACCGCCAAGGCAATTGCGTGAAAGACAGGGGACTTCATCGGCTCTCTCCTCGCTCGCGCCGGGGGGACGCGGGCAGGTGACACGTCGCACGCCTTACGCCACAATTCCAGAGCCCTGGCCGCTGGAGACCGATCATGCCGACCGAAACGCTCGCCTTCCCGACCTCTGCGGGCCACACCCTCGAAGGCGCGCTCGAACTGCCCACCGGGCTGGTGCGCGGGGCCGCGCTGTTTGCGCATTGCTTCACCTGCACCAAGCAGAGCCGCGCCGCGGTCGCCGTGTCACGCGCGCTGGCGCGGCAGGGGATCGCCTGCCTCAGGTTCGACTTCACCGGGCTCGGCGGGAGCGAGGGTGATTTCGGGCGCGCAGGCTTCGCCACCGACATGGCCGATCTGGTCGCCGCTGCCGACGCGCTCGCCGCGCGCTTCGATGGCCCGCTGCTGCTGGTGGGTCACAGCCTTGGCGGCGCGGCGGTGCTAGCGGCGGCAGCGCTACTCGGCGAGGCCAAGGTCGCCGCCATCGCGACCATCGGCGCGCCCTCCGACGTGCCGCATGTGCTCCACGTGATCGAGGGCGATCACGACGCGATCCGGCGCGACGGGGCGGGGCCGGTCCGGATCGGGGGGCAGTCGTTCACGCTCAGCGCCTCGTTCCTCGATGCGGCGGGTGACGTCGATCTGCTGGAGGTGGTCGGCACGCTCAGGGTCCCGTTCCTGTGCCTCCATTCGCCCACCGACACCATCGTCGGGATCGAGCACGCCGCCGCCTTGTTCGAGGCCGCCTTCCACCCCAAGAGCTTCGTCAGCCTCGCGGGCGCCGATCACTTGCTGACCCGCGCCGAGGACGCCAGTTTCGCCGCCACCATGATCGCGGGCTGGGCGGGGCGCTACCTGCCGCTGCGTTCCGACTGGCCGATGCCTGCCGAGGGCGTGGTGGTGCAGACCGGCCACGGGAAGTTCGGTACCGAGGTTCACACCACCGCCCACCGCTTCATCGCCGACGAGCCGCGTTCCTATGGCGGGGACGAAAGCGGGCCGACGCCCTACGACCTGTTGCTCGCCGCGCTCGGCACCTGCACGGCGATGACGATGAAGATGTATGCCGACCAGAAGGGCTGGGCGTTCGAAGGCGCGCGCATCCACCTCACTCACGAGCGCAACCATGCCGAGGACTGCGCGCACATGCTCGAGGAGGGCGCGAAGGTGCAGGCGCTCAACCGGGTGATCACGCTGCTGGGCGACGCGCTGACCGCCGAACAGCGCGACAAGATCATCGCGATCGCCGACAAGTGCCCGGTGCACCGCACGCTCGAGGGCCATCTGCATATCCATACCGCGACCGCCGAATAGCGACTTTCCCCGAGGCTGTGCGCGGGCGCGGTGGACTTGCGCGGCCCTGCGGGGCAGACGCAAGGCCATGGGGCGCGATGTGATCCGCAAGGCAGAATGGCTCGAGCCCGGGCGGGTGCGCGGCTATCTGCTGCTGCTCGCGCTGGTGAATGCGGGGGCGCTTGCCTATCTGCTGCTGACCCAGAAAGGCGGGGTGGATGCCAACGGCTTCCTGATCGGCACCGATTTCATCAGTTTCTGGACCTCGGGGCGGATGCTCCTGGCAGGCGCGAACGTCTACGACACCGCCGCGCATGTCGAGGCGCAGCGCGAATTCTATGCGATGCCGGGCGAATACACCGCCTTCTTCTATCCGCCCAATTTTCTCCCCTTCGTTTGGCCGTTGGGCCTGCTGCCCTATTTCCCCGCGCTCGCCGCCTGGCTGGCGGTAACGGGGGCGGCGTTCCTCGCGGCGATCCGGGCGTGGTTCCGCGCGCTCGGGCTCAAGGGCCCAGCGCTGGTGCTGATCGCGGCCTTCCCGCCGGTGTTCGTGACGCTAACCCACGGGCAGACCTCCTTCCTGGTGGCGGCGCTGCTCGGGGGCGGGCTACTGCTGGTGGAGCGGCGCCCGTGGCTGGCGGGCGTGCTGATCGGGCTCGCGACGATCAAGCCGCAGTTCGGCCTCCTCGTGCCGCTCGCACTCCTCGCGAGCGGGCAGTGGCGCACCATTGTGGGCGCGGGCGCGGCAGCTTTGGCGCTCGCGGCGCTGGCGGCAGCGGCGTTCGGGCCGCAAGTGTGGGCCGATTGGCTCGCGATCACCCGCACCGCCAGCACGGCGACGGCGGACGGCAATATCGGGTTCGCCAAGATGGTGAGCGTGTTCGCCGGGCTCAGCCTCCTCGGCGTGCCTGCAGCGGCGGCGATGGCGGTGCAGGGGGCGGTGTCGCTGGCGCTGGCGGGAGCGGTGGTCAGGGCGGGTTGGCTGCGCGCCTTCACCCCGGGCCTTGCTGCGCTGGTGCTGGCAGGAGCCCCGCTCGCAACGCCCTTCGTGCTCGATTACGACATGGTGCTGACGGCCTTCCCGCTGGCCTTCCTCTTCGCCCGCGCGCGGGAGACGGGCTTTGCCGACTGGGAGCGCATCACCATCGCCGCGGTCTTTGCAGGCGCAGCATTCGCGCGGCCGCTGGCGATAAATCTCGGCGTGCCGATCATGCCGCTGCTGCTGGCCGCGCTGTTCGTGCTGGTGTTCCGGCGGGTGCGGAGCGAGCCGACCTAGCCGCGCGCCGCAGCGCCGAGGCAGACAAGCCCGAGCTGCAGCGCCAGCATCAGCGCGGTCGCAATCCGCCATCCGGCTCCCGCCGCCTTCATCCCCCGATCCCAGGTCCACGCACCCAGCACGCCGGTGGCCGCAGCGGCGAGCGTGATCGTGACCCACGCTGGCTTGGCGAGCAGAACGATGAACAAGAAGGTCAGCACCACCATTTGGAGCAGGAAGGCGGCGGTGAACCAGGCGATCGGCACCGGGCGATAGGCGGCATCGGGCATGTGCCAGTCGGGCAGCGCGGTGTCGGGCCGGGCGATGCGGCGGTCGCCGGCCATGATGTCGGCCACGTCGTCCTCGTCACGCATCGATCAGGTCGCGGTCCACGTCGCTCGCGCGGTTCTGGATGAAGTTGAAACGGTGCTCGGGGTTGCGCCCCATCAGCTCGTCGACGAGCCGGGCGACGCCTGCGCGCTGTTCGAATTCCTGCGGCAGGGTGATGCGGATCAGGCTGCGGCTTTCGGGCGCCATCGTGGTTTCGCGCAGTTGCTGCGGGTTCATCTCGCCAAGGCCCTTGAAGCGCGCGACCTCCACCTTCTTGCCCTTGAACACCGTCGCCTCCAGCTCCGCGCGGTGCGCATCGTCGCGGGCGTAGCGGCTCTCCTTGCCCGCCGTCAGCCGATAGAGCGGGGGCTGGGCGAGGAACAGGTGGCCGCGCCGCACGATGTCGGGCATCTCCTGAAAGAAGAACGTCATCAAGAGCGTCGCGATATGCGCGCCGTCGACATCGGCGTCGGTCATGATGATGATGCGGTCGTAGCGCAGGTTGGCCGCGTCGCAATCCTTGCGGGTGCCGCAGCCCATCGCGAGGATCAGGTCGGCGATTTCGCTGTTGGCGCGGATCTTGTCGGCGGTGGCGCTGGCGACGTTGAGGATCTTGCCACGGATCGGCAGGATCGCCTGCGATTTGCGGTCGCGCGCCTGCTTGGCGCTGCCGCCCGCAGAATCGCCCTCGACGATGAACAGCTCGGTCTCGCGCCCGCCTTCGCCGCTGCAATCGGTGAGCTTGCCGGGGAGGCGCAGCTTCTTGGCGTTGGTCGCGGTCTTGCGTTTGATCTCGCGCTCGGCCTTGCGCTTGAGGCGCTCGTCCATGCGCTCCATCACCTCGCCGAGCAGCGCCTTGCCGCGCTCCATATTGTCGGTGAGGAAGTGGTCGAAATGGTCGCGCACCGCGTTCTCGACCAGACGCGCGGCCTCGGGCGAAGTGAGTCGGTCCTTGGTCTGCGACTGGAACTGGGGATCGCGGATGAAAACGCTGAGCATCACCTCGCAGCCGGTCATGACATCGTCGGCGGTGATGTCCTTGGCTTTCTTCGCGCCCACCAGCTCGCCGAATGCACGAAGGCCGCGGGTCAATGCGGTGCGCAGGCCCTGCTCGTGCGTCCCGCCATCGGGGGTGGGCACGGTGTTGCAATACCAGCTCGTCGAACCGTCCGAGTAGAGCGGCCAGGCGAGTGCCCATTCGACCCGGCCCTGACCGATGCCGTCGATGCTCGGAAAATCCTGTGTGCCCGCAAAGGGCTGCGCGGTGACGCATTCGCGCGTGCCGATCTGCTCCGCGAGGTGATCGGCGAGGCCGCCCGGGAATTTGAACACGGCCTCGGCGGGGACGTCTTCCGACGCCAGCGAGGGGGCGCATTTCCAGCGGATTTCGACGCCCGCGAAGAGATAGGCCTTGGAGCGCGCCAGCTTGAACAATCGCTTGGGATTGAAGCTGCGATCACCGAAGATCTCGGGATCGGGCACGAAGCTCACCGTCGTGCCGCGCCGGTTGGGCGTGGGCCCGAGGTTCTGGATCGCGCCTTGCGTGACCCCGCGCGAAAATTCCTGCGCATAGAGCTGCTTCTCGCGCGCGACCTCGACGCGGGTGTGGACGGAAAGCGCGTTGACCACGCTCACGCCGACACCGTGAAGGCCGCCGCTGGTGGCATAGGCTTTCCCAGAGAACTTGCCGCCCGAATGCAGCGTCGAGAGGATCACCTCCAGCGTCGACTTGCCCGGGAACTTGGGGTGCTCGTCGACCGGGATGCCGCGGCCGTTGTCGGTGATCGACAGGCGGTTGCTTTCGTCGAGCCGCACCTCGATCCGGGTCGCGTGGCCCGCTACCGCCTCGTCCATCGCGTTGTCGAGCACTTCGGCGGCGAGGTGGTGGTAAGCGCGGTCATCGGTGCCGCCGATATACATGCCGGGGCGGCGCCGGACAGGCTCGAGCCCCTCGAGCACTTCGATGGCGCTGGCGTTGTAATCGCCGCTCGAAGTCGGGGTGTTGGCGAAAAGATCGTCGGGAGAGGTGTCGGCCATGCGCGCGGCTATACCCCGGCGCGCGCGCACCTCACAAGCCACCCCCCGCGCTTATACGCATCCTCGCCCGTGCAGCGTGCGGGCTTGGGATTACTTGCCGAAGCCCGCCGGTGCCGGATCGACCGCGATGACATCGCCGCCCTTGACCTCGCGTACTTCGAGCGCGCGCTCGACCACGCCGTTGCGGGCGAAGCGGAAGGCCCCGTCGACGCCGAGAAAGCCGCCCTTGTCGTAGAGCTGCTCGCGCGGAAAGGGCGCGCCGACCTTCCACTCGCGCGCGACGCGCAAGGTCAGCAGCACCGCGTCATAGCCCAGCGTCGCCACACGGAAGGGCTGGCCGCCGAAGCGCTGCGCGTAGCTGTCGGCAAAGCGGCCGAAGCGCTGGTCGGACACAGCCGAGAACAGTGCGCCTTCGAGGGACGGCGTGCGGGCAAGCGCCGCCTCGCCGCTCCACAGCTCGGTGCCGAGGATGCGGGTGCGGCTGCGCGCGGACTTGTTGAGCTCGCCTGCCGCATCGACCCCGAGCCGCGCCGAATCCGCGATCAACACGGTATCGTAGCCGCCCGCCGCGCGCAGCCGGGCGGCGGCGCTGACGATCGAGGTGTTGCCGCGGGCATAGCCCTCCTTGCGCACCAGCGAACCGCCGTAGTCGCGCAGCGCGTTCTCGAGCGAGAAGACCGCGCGGGTGCCGTAATCGCCCTCGGGCGCAAGCACCGCGAAGCGCGCCGCGCCGCGGCTGCGGGCGAACTGGACCGAGCGGCGGATCGACTGTTCGGGCAGGTGGCCGATCACGAAGACGTCCGCCGCCGCGACGCTCGCGTCATTGGCGAAGGCGATCACCGGCACCCCGGCCGGGCGCGCCGCGGCCTGTACCTGCGGGACGGCATCGGCGGTGAGCGGGCCGAGGATCAGCTTGTTGCCGTCCGCAATCGCCTTGCGCGCGGCGGTGGTCACCCCTTCGGAGGTGTCATAGGTGGTGATGCGCAGATTGTCCGCGCCGGTATCGAGCAGCGCCATGGTGGTCGCATCGGCGATCGCCTGGCCGACGGGGGCGGTATCGCCCGTCAGCGGCACCAGCAGCGCGATGCGGTGGCGGCCGGTGTCGGTCGGGAGCGCGGTCGCCGAAGGCTCGGGCGCGGGGGCGGGGGGCGGAGCGGTCACGACCTCGGTCTTGGGCACCACCGTGCAGGCGCTCGCCAGCAGTGCGGCGCCGGCGACCGCGAGGTTGCGGCCATGCAAGGCCCGCGCTGCGGCGGCCCACGGGCGGGCCCAATTCGTCGCCCAATTCGGCCCTCGCCAAAGCTTCATTCTTGCCGACCCCTCAGTCGTGCGCCATGGATCAACCGGTGAGACCCGAGGCGCTGCCATCCTTTCCCGCGTGGGAACCCGTAAGCGGGCTGTATATCCTTGCAACCCCGATTGGCAATCTTGGCGACATTACCCTGCGTGCGCTCGCCGTGTTGCAAGGCGCGAGCCTGATCGCCTGCGAGGATACGCGGGTGACGGGCAAGCTCCTGAAACACTACGGGATCAAGGCAAGGCTCCAGCGCCTCGACGATCATGCCGGGCCCGAAACCCGTGCACGCGTGATCGACGAGGCGAGGCAGGCGCCGGTCGTGCTGGTGTCGGATGCGGGCACGCCGCTGATCTCCGATCCGGGGTACCGGCTGGTGCGCGAGGCGCGCAGCGCGGGGGTGATGGTGACGAGCATCCCGGGGCCCTGCGCCGCGATTGCAGCGCTCGCGATGGCGGGTCTGCCGTCCGACCGCTTCCTGTTTGCAGGCTTCCTGCCGGTCAAGGACAAGGCACGGGCCGAGGCGCTCGAGGAGCTGGCGGGCGTGGCGGCGACGCTGGTGTTCTACGAAACCGCCCCGCGGCTCGAGAAGTCGCTGCTCGCGATCGCTCGGCTGTGGCCCGAGCGCGAGGTTGCGGTCGCGCGCGAGCTCACCAAGCTCCATGAGGAATGCCGCTCCGGCACCGCGGCGGTGCTGGCCGCGCATTACGCGGCGCACCCGCCCAAGGGCGAGATCGTGCTCCTCGTCGGCCCGCCTGCCCCGAGCGAGGCTCCGGTTCTCGATACCGACGCGCTGCTGCGCGCCGCGCTCGCCGAAGCGGGGCCGGGCAAGGCTGCCGGGATCGTCGCCAGGACGACCGGGATCGACCGCGCGACGCTTTATGCCCGCGCATTGGAACTGAAGAGCGCATGAGGCCGCCCCGCACCCCCGAACAGCGCCACGAGGCCGACCAGCGCGGCCGCCAGGGCGAGGCTCAGGCCGCCATGTGGCTCGCGCAAGCGGGCTGGCGGATCGTCGCCGAGCGGGTGAAGACCAAGGCGGGCGAGATCGATCTGATCGCCCGCAGACCCGGCCTCGTCGCCTTCGTCGAGGTCAAGTGGCGCGCCCGCGCCGCCGCGCTTGCCGACGCGATCGACGAGCGCCGCCTCGCGCGCGTCGCGGCGGCAGTCGAAATGGTGTGGCAAGACTATGCAACAGGGGGCGAGGACATCCGCATCGACGTCATCCTGCTTGCACCCGGCCACAGGCCCACCCACATCGAAAACGCCTGGATGCCCTTTGGCTGACACCTCGGAGTTCCCCATGAGTTTGCGCATCGCGGTCCAGATGGACCCCATCGACACGATCAAGATCGCGGGCGACAGCTCCTTCGCGCTGATGCTTGCCGCACAGGCGCGCGGATACACGCTTTTCGAATACCACGTCGAAAGCCTGACGCTCGACGAGGACGACCGCCTACACGCCCACGCCTTCCCGGTGACGGTGCAGCGGGTCGAGGGCAATCATTTCCAGCGGGGCGAGAAGGTGCGGCTCGATCTCGGCAGGGATGTGGACGTCGTGCTGATGCGGCAGGACCCGCCGTTCCACATGGGCTACATCACCGCGACCCACCTGCTCGAGCGGATCGGGCACGAGACGCTGGTGGTCAATGATCCGGCGAATGTGCGCAACAGCCCCGAAAAGGTGATGGTGCTCAATTACCGCCGATTCATGCCGCCGACGCTGGTGACGCGCAGCGTGGACGAGGTGCGGCGGTTCATGGCGAAGCACGGCGCGATCGTGGTCAAGCCGATCCACGGCAACGGCGGCAAGGCGATCTTCCGCATCGGCGACAACGCCGAGAACCTCACCGCCCTGTTCGAGGTCTTCAACCAGACCTGGCCCGAACCGCACATGGTCCAGCCCTTTCTCCCCGAGGTCGCCAAGGGCGACAAGCGCATCGTGCTGGTCGACGGCGAGGTCGCGGGCGCGATCAACCGCGTGCCGGGGGAGGGCGAGTTCCGCTCGAACCTCGCAATGGGCGGCTCGGCGCAGCCGACCGAGCTGACCGCGCGCGAGCAGGAAATCTGCGCCGCGCTCGGGCCCGACCTCAAGCGCCTCGGCCTCACCTTCGTCGGGATCGACGTGATCGGCGGACATTGGCTGACCGAAATCAACGTCACCTCGCCCACCGGCATTGTCGCCATCGACCGCTTCAACGGCACCGATACGGCAGGTGCGATCTGGGATGCGATCGCGCGGAGGGTTGCGGCATTGGGGGCGGGATGATAGCGCTCTTTGTAGCACATGCTACGGGAGTCGCTTCGCCATGTCCGGCCTGCTCGCCATCGTCCACCGCGTGATCTCGGCGATCGCCGCCAAGGATTACGACAGCGCGCTGCCCTTCTTCACCGAGGACTGCGAATACACCAACCTGCCGATGGGCAGCGTCACCGGCCCGCAAGGTGTCCGCGCGGTGCTCGAGCCGTTTTTCGCACCCACCATCGAAAACGATCTTGTCGTCCTGCGCTCGGCGGTCGAGGGCCTTACGGTGTTCACCGAGCGGCTCGACCGGCACCGGATCGAACGCGGGTGGGTGGAATTGCCGGTGACCGGCGTATTCGTCTTCCGCGAGCGCAAAATTGCGGTATGGCGCGAATATTTCGACCTCGGCACCCTGCTGCGGCAATGGCCGGAGCTGGCACCCGCCGCAACCTGACGGCGGCGCGCGTATCGTGCGGGGTCGGACACGCCAGACCACGGGACAATCGCGCACCTCATGACCGACTTCCTCCTCGAACTGCTCAACCAGGGCGGCTACATCGGGATCTTCCTGCTGATGGCGGCCGAGAACATCTTCCCGCCGATCCCGTCCGAGGTCATCATGGGCGGGGCCGGCGTGCTGGTCGCCAAGGGCGAGATGACCTTCTGGGCGGTGTGGATCGTCGCCACGCTGGGCACGGTCGCGGGCAACCTGTTCTGGTACTGGATCGGGGTGCGCTGGAGCGAGGAGCAATTGAAGGCGATCATCGACCGCTGGGGCCGGTGGCTGACCTTCGAGTGGGACGAATTCACCAAGGCGCGCGACATCTTCCGCAAATATGGCGACTGGATCGTGTTCCTGCTGCGCTTTTCGCCGATCCTGCGCACGATCGTCTCGCTGCCCGCGGGCCTTGCGGGCATGAAACTGTGGCGCTTCTGCCTGTTCACGGCGCTGGGTTCGGGGGTGTGGAACGCGATCCTGATCTTCGGCGGCCAGACGGCTGCCCCGCTGGTCGAGCGCTTCGAGAAGCTGGCGGGATACGGCGTCGTCGCCTTCGTGCTCGCGGGCGTGCTGTTCTACATCTACCGCGTGGTAACGTGGAAGCCGGTCAAGGCGCACGAGCAGGGCGAATGATCCTGCATCACCCGCGCGGGTGGGCCTTCCGGTAATTCTCCAGCAGCGCGGCGGAATCGACGCGGGTGTAGATCTGGGTCGAGCCCAACGAGGCGTGGCCGAGGAGCTCCTGCAGGCTGCGCAAATCCGCGCCCGCGCTCAGCAGGTGCGTCGCGAAGGAGTGACGCAGCGCGTGGGGCGTCGCGGTGTCGGGCAGGCCGAGCGCCCGGCGCGCGTTCGCCATCGCGCGCTGCACCATGCCGGGCGAGAGCGGGCCGCCCTTGGCTCCGCGGAACAGGGGCTCCGACGCCGCGAGAGCGAAGGGACACGCCCGCACATAGTCCGCGACCGCCGCCCGCGTGATCGGCAGCACCGGCACCACCCGCTGCTTGCCGCCCTTGCCGGTGACTTGCAGCACCTCGCCCATGCTCGCGTCTCGCCCGGTGAGCGACAGCGCCTCGGCAATCCGCAGGCCTGATCCGTAGAGGAGCAACAGCACCGCCCGGTCGCGCGCGCCGATCCAGCCGGTCGCGGCGAAGTCCTCGACATGGGAGGCGAGGTTCTCGGCCTCGTCGGGGGTAACGGGGCGGGGGAGGCCCTTCTTGAGGCGCGGGCCGCGCAGGCGCGGGGGCGCTGGATCGGGATCGCCAGCTTGCGCGCGAGCAAAGGCGATGAAGGCCTTCAACGCGGAAAGCTCGCGCGCGGTGCTGGCATTGCCGAGCCCCTCGCTCCGCCGCGCGGCGAGGTGCGCGCGCAGGTGGTGCGCCTCGGTCGCCGCCACCGCCGCCCAGTCCTCGGCCTCCCGCGCCGCCAGCAGCCGTGCGGCCGCCGCGACATAGGCGCGCACCGTGTGGGGCGAGCGGCGGCGATTGTCGGCGAGATGGCCGCGCCACGCCTCGAGCATGTCGGGAGCGCTCATGCCGTCACCAGCGTGTCGGCAACCACCTCGGCGAGCAGCGCGTCGAGCACCCCGCGCCCCTCGGGTGCCACGCCGACCCGGCTCCCCGAAACCCACATCATCCCGAGCCCGCGCAAGCGGGCGAGGGCCCCCTCGTCCACCAAGCCCTCGCGCGGCAGGGCGAAGCGTGCCGAGAGGGCGGCAAGGTCCACCCCTTCCGCGAGGCGCAGGCCCATCAGCAACGCCTCGGCCGCCTGATCCGCGACCGGCAGCGTGCGCGCCTCGGCGATTCCGTCACCCTGCCGCGCGACCGCGGCGAGGAAATTCTCGGGCTTCTTGTGCCGCACCGTCGCCACGCCGCCGCGCCGCCCATGTGCACCGGGGCCGATCCCGGCGTAATCCTGATAGCGCCAATAGGCGAGGTTGTGGCGGCTCTCCTCACCGGGCCGCGCATGGTTGCTGGTTTCGTAGGCGGGCAGCCTCGCCGCGTCTGTCAGCGCCTGCGTGATGTCGAACAGTTCCGCCGCCGCGTCATCGTCGAGCGGCACCAGACGCCCACGCCGCACGTCGCTCGCAAAGCGCGTGCCGGGCTCGATCGTCAGCTGGTAGAGCGACATGTGCCCCGTCCCGAGCCCCAGCGCGCGGGCGAGGCGCGCCTCCCACAGCGCGGGCGTGTGGCCTGGCAGGGCGTAGATCATGTCGAAGCTGACGCGTGTGAAATGGGCTTGCGCCGTCTCCAGCGCGCGCAGGGCTTCGCTGGCTCCGTGGAGCCGCCCGAGAAAGCGCAGCTCCGCATCGTCGAGCGACTGCACCCCGAGCGACACGCGATTTATGCCCGCGCCCGCCAGCGCGGCAAAATTGGCCGCCTCGACCGAGGAAGGATTGGCCTCGAGCGTGATCTCTATGCCCTCGTCGAAGCCCCACAGGCGTTCGGCCTCGGCCAGCAGCGCGGCAACCAGGGCAGGGGGCATCAGCGAAGGCGTGCCGCCACCGAAGAAGATCGAGGTCAGACTCTCGCCGCCGGCCACTGCCGCCTCCGCGCGCATGTCGGCGATCAGCGCGGCTTGCCACGCCGCCACATCGACGCCCTCGCGGACATGCGAGTTGAAGTCGCAATAGGGGCACTTCCTGGCGCAGAACGGCCAGTGAATGTAGAGCGCCCGGGGGCCGGGGGAGGTTGGGGGTGGAATTTTCAGCCTCGCTTAACCGTTGCCGCATAGTCTGAATTCATGCGGAGCTCCCGTTTCATGACCCTGGCTACCCGCCTCTGCGGCGCGGTGCTGCTTATGGCAGCCGCGCCCGCCCTGCCGCAAGACGCCCGCGATGGCCAGCGCCCGCTGTTCCCGGCCGAGCAGGAATGGCTCTCCGAACACAACGAGGCGCGCGCCGCAGTCGGCCTGCCGCCGCTGCGCTGGAACCATGACCTGCGGCGCGATGCCCGCAACTGGGCCGAGGATCTCGCATCGCGCCGTGCCTTCCACCATTCGCCCGACCTCCTGCGGGTTGGGCAGGGCGAGAACCTGTGGATGGGCACGCGCGAGCGCTATGCCCCGTGGCAGATGATCGACGGCTTCCTCGCCGAGCGCGCCGCCTTCCGCCCCGGCGTCTTCCCCGATGTCTCGCGCACCGGACGGTGGAGCGATGTCGGCCACTACACCCAGATCATCTGGCCCGACACGCAGGAAGTCGGCTGCGCCAGCGCGCTCAATGCCAAGCACGAGGTGCTGGTGTGCCGATACTGGCCGGCGGGCAACGTGATGGGCTACCGGCTCGATCCCGGCCGTCACCTGACGCGGCGCTGAATTAGGCGCCGAATTGCGCGGCGACGAGTTTGGCAAAAGCGTCGGCGCGGTGGCTGACGGCGTGCTTTTCCTCGGGGGCGATCTCGGCGAAGGTCAGCGCACTGCCCGTCGGCACGAACACCGGGTCATAGCCGAAGCCCATTTGCCCGCGTGGCGGCCAGGTGAGTGCACCGTCGCAGCGCCCCTCATAGATCGCGTGTTCGCCATCGGGCCAGGCGATCGCGAGGACGCAGTGGAAGGCAGCGGAGCGGTCCACGTCCGATCCCTTCTCCGCGAGCATCCCCTCGACCTTGCCCATCGCCATGTACCAGTCGCGCCCGGGAGCGCCCTCGAACCACTGCCGCTCGGCCCAGTCGGCGGTGTAGACGCCGGGGCGGCCATCGAGCGCCGCGACGCTGAGGCCGCTGTCGTCGGCGAGCGCCGCCAGCCCCGAAGCCTCCGCCGCCGAGCGCGCTTTGATGAGGGCGTTCTGCGCGAAGGTGGTGCCGGTCTCTGGCGGCTCGGGCAGGCCGAGCGATCCGGCGGAGATGCAGCGCACGCCGTAGGGATCGAGCAGCGCCGAGATTTCCTTGAGCTTGCCCGCATTATGCGTGGCAATCACGAGGCTGCCCGAACCGAGGCGCCGAGAAGAATTGGGGATCACTTTACCGCGTCCAATTGCGCCGCAAAGATCCGGTCGCAGCCGATGCGGGCGAGGCGCAGGAGGCGCAGGAGCGCTTCCTCGTCATAGGTCGCGCCCTCTGCGGTGGCCTGAACCTCGGCGATCTTGCCGCCCGACAGGAGCACGAAATTGCCGTCGGCCTCGGCGTTGGAGTCCTCGTCGTAATCGAGGTCGAGCACCGGGGTGCCCTTGAAGATGCCGCAGGAAATCCCCGCGACCTGCGCGGTGATCGGATCATGCTTGATCTCGCCCGAGGCCATCAGCCCGTTGATGGCCAGACGCAGCGCGATCCACGCGCCCGAAATCGAGGCGGTGCGGGTGCCGCCATCGGCTTGGATGACATCGCAATCGAGAGTGATCTGCCGCTCGCCGAGCTTCTGGAGGTCTACCACGGCGCGCAAGCTCCGACCGATAAGCCGCTGGATTTCCTGCGTGCGGCCCGACTGCTTGCCCTTGGCTGCCTCGCGCGCGCCGCGGGTGTGGGTGGCGCGCGGGAGCATCGAGTACTCGCCCGTCACCCAGCCTTCGCCCTTGCCCCGCATCCACGGCGGCACGCCCTTCTCGACGCTGGCGGTGCAAAGCACCTTGGTGTCGCCGAAGCCGATCAGGCACGAGCCTTCCGCGTGCTTGGTGAAGCCGGTCTCGATCGTGATGGCGCGCATTTCGTCGGGCGCGCGTCCTGAAGGGCGCATGGAAAACTCCGTTTGAGGCTTGGCGCCCTTAGGCTCGGCCCACTTGTCGCGGCAAGCGCAAAGACTAAGATTGCCCCCATGACATCGCTCCCCGTCACCGAGATGACCCAGCGCGCGCGCGACATCTTCCAGCGCGTGGTCGAGGAATATATCGCCAGCGGGCAGCCGGTCGGCTCCAAGACGCTGGCGGCAGACGGCACGCTGAACCTGTCGCCTGCCTCGATCCGCTCTGTGCTAGCGGACCTTGAAACCGCCGGCCTGCTCGCCGCGCCGCACACCAGCGCGGGGCGGATGCCGACCGATGCTGGGCTCAGGATCTTCGTTGACGGGATGATGCGGGTTGCCGAGCCCACGCGCGAGGAGCAGGCCGCGATCGAGGCGCGGCTGGCTGAGGCGGGGCCTCTGGAAGCGGCGCTGAAGCAGGCGAGTGCGATCCTCTCCGACCTGTCGGGCGCGGCAGGAATGGTGCTGGTCGCCCCGCGCGAGCAGAAGCTGGCCCAGTTCAGCCTCGTCGATCTCGGGCAGGGCCGCGCGCTTGCGGTGCTGGTGGGCGAGGACGGCGGGGTCGAGAACCGCGTGCTGACCCTCGGCGGCGCCTTGAACCCCGGGGCCTTCGACCGCGCATCGAACTACATCACCGCCCGCCTCGCCGGCCGCACCCTGGCCGAGGCGGCCCTTGCCATGCGGGCGGAGATCAGCGCCGGCCAGTCCCAGCTCGACGATGCCTCGCGCGATCTGGTCGAGCGGGGGCTTGCCGTCTGGAGCCAGGACGCCGCCGCGCGGCCGGTGCTGATCGTGCGCGGCGCGGCGAACCTGCTCGATGACGCCGCCCTGGGCGATATCGAGCGGGTGCGGATGCTGCTCGAAGACCTCGAGAACAAGCAGTCGGTCGCGCAGCTTCTCGATTCGGCGCGCGAAGCCGATGCGACACGGATTTTCATCGGCAGCGAGAACCGCCTCTTCGCGCTCTCGGGCTCCAGCGTGATCGCCTCGCCCTATCGCGATCGCGAGGGGCGGGTGGTCGGCGTGCTCGGTGTCATCGGCCCCACGCGGTTGAATTATGCGCGGGTTGTCCCCATGGTGGACCTCACCGCCCGATCGCTGGGCAAGCTGATCGCTTGAATGGAAAGCCACACGACATGACCGAGAACGACACGCCGCTGGATCAGGCGGCGGAAGACGAATTGAAGGGTGTGCCCGAACACCTGCGCGAAGGCAGCGATGAGGACTCCGAGGTGCTCGAATCGCTGAAGCGCGATCTCGCGGCGGCGAGGCAGGAAGTGCTCTACGCCCAGGCCGAGACCCAGAACGTGCGCCGCCGGCTCGAGCGCGAGAAGGACGAGGCGCGCGCCTATGCCGCGACGGGCTTTGCGCGCGACATCCTGTCGGTCGCCGACAACCTCGCGCGCGCGATCGACGCCATCCCGCAGTCGCTGCGCGATGACGAGAGCATGAAGGGTCTCGTGACCGGGCTCGAGGCGACCCAGCGCGAGCTGGAGAAGGTCTTCGCCGGCAACGGCATCACCCGCATTGCCGCAGTGGGCCTGCCGCTCGACCCGAACCAGCACCAGGCGATGGTCGAAGTGCCCTCGGCCGATCACGAGCCGGGCACGATCGTCTCGGAGATGCAGGCCGGGTGGATGATCAAGGACCGCCTGCTGCGCGCGGCGATGGTCGCGGTGGCGAAGGCGCCGGACTGATCGCTCCCGGCCGCGTGAGCGTCGTATGACCCTCCCAGCGCGGCGAGCCGAGGAACATTGCAGCGGTCTCTCCGGTAGGCTCCGGTAACATCCCCATGCCCCGGAGAGACCCATGACCTATCGCCTTTCCTCGATCCTTCTCGGCGCTGCCGCCGCACTCTCGCTCGGTGCCTGTGCCGACAATTACGCCGTCGAAGGCGCGGGCGTTGGCGCTGCGGCGGGTGCGGCGGTCGGCGCTGTCACCGGCGGCGACATCGGCACGGGCGCAGCGGTCGGCGCGGCGGTTGGCGGCGCCGGCGGCACGCTGATCAAGAAGCGCGACAGCGGCGAATGCTACCGCGTCGACCGCGACGGGCGCGAATACACGGTGCGCTGCCCCAACTAGGCGCTGCCGAAGGGCAGGATCGTCTCGAAGGTCGCCAGCGGCGGCGCGCCCGCGACCGCCTGGCCCTGCCCCAGCAGGAAGGCGTGGCGCACGATCTCAGCCTGCTGCTCGAGCCCGTATTGCGCGAGCTTCCAGCCCGGCTTCAGCGCGTAATCATAGCGGCACCACGGGTGGCGGCGCAGCACGAGGTGCCAGCGGCCGAGGGTCTGCGTCTGCCACACATGCGTCATCTCGTGGATGAAGTGGCCCTGCTTCGCGAGCGAGGCGGCGGCGAAATCGTCGCAGTAATGCGGCGCGGCGGGGTGGAAGTGGAGACTGCCCATCGGCGCCATCGTCACGGCCTTGGGTTGCAGCGGGAAGAACTTGCGGCGGATCACCGTGACGGGGCCATAGTCGATCGCGTCGCCGAACACCGAACGGGCGAGCGCAACTTCGGCCGGCGTCAGCGGACGTTCACCGCCAACCGGACAGGCGGGTAGCGGGGCTCCCTCGCTGACGGTCGGCGCGCTGCTCAGCGCTCGTCCCCGGCGGCGCGCACCGGCGCATCGACGGTTATGCTGGTGCCATCGGACAGCGCGAGCGTGAGCTTGGCGGTACTTCCCGGGGTTAACGCGCCGCCCGGCTCCATTGCCATCACGTGAAGCCCGCCCGGCGCGAAGCTGACCGGAGCGGCTGCGCTCAAGGGCACCGAATCGGTCATCACCATCTGCATCTTGCCGCCGCTTTCGGCATAGTCGTGGATCATGGTCATCCCCGCGCCCTCGACGGTGACGCTTTCGAGCGATACGCCGGGCGCGCCGCTGTAGGAAAGGTCGAAATAGACCGCAGCCGGGTTGCCCGCGACCGGAGGCAGGACGAGGCGCGCGTTGCTTACGGTGAGCCCGGCGCCCGCCACGCCGCTGGCCGCCTCGACCGGCGGCGCATCGGCCTCGGGCGCGCAGGCGGCAAGGGCAGGAAGGGCGGCCAGCGCCAGCACCGCCGAGGCGGCACGCAGGACAGATTTCACGCAGATGTCTCCCATGTGGATGGCCCCAAATCTAGAAGGGCGGCTCTCTTGTGCCAAGCGAAAGCACACCTATATCGCCGTCACAAACGAGCCGCCAAGGTGCTTTGCCGCGTGACGGGAAGCCGACGGCAGCGGTGTCCAACAATTGTCCTTATGGATGGGGAAACAATGGGTAAAGTAATCGGTATCGACCTTGGCACTACCAACTCCTGCGTCGCTGTCATGGACGGCGGCAAGCCCAAGGTCATCGAGAATTCGGAAGGCGCGCGCACCACGCCCTCGATCGTCGCCTTCACCAAGGATGGCCAGCGCCTCATCGGTCAGCCGGCCAAGCGCCAGGCGGTCACCAACCCCGACAACACCCTCTTCGCGATCAAGCGCCTGATCGGCCGCCGGTTCGAGGACCCGCTGACCAAGAAGGACATGGGTCTGGTTCCCTACAAGATCACCAAGGGCAAGAACGGCGACGCGTGGGTCAACGCAGGCGGCGAGGATTACAGCCCCTCGCAGGTTTCGGCCTTCATCCTCCAGAAGATGAAGGAAACCGCCGAGAGCTACCTCGGCGAGACCGTCACCCAGGCCGTGATCACCGTGCCCGCCTATTTCAACGACGCCCAGCGTCAGGCGACCAAGGACGCCGGCCAGATCGCCGGCCTCGAAGTGCTGCGTATCATCAACGAGCCGACCGCCGCGGCACTCGCCTACGGAATGGACAAGGAAGACGGCAAGACCATCGCCGTCTACGACCTTGGCGGCGGCACCTTCGACGTCTCGATCCTCGAGATCGGTGACGGCGTGTTCGAGGTGAAGTCGACCAACGGCGACACCTTCCTCGGCGGCGAGGACTTCGACAATGCGATCGTCGAGTTCCTGGCGGACTCCTTCAAGAAGAAGGAATCGATGGACCTCAAGACCGACAAGCTCGCGCTCCAGCGCCTCAAGGAGGCGGCTGAGAAGGCCAAGATCGAGCTGTCGAGCGCTGCGTCGACCGAAATCAACCTGCCCTTCATCACCGCGCGCATGGAAGGCGGCAGCACCACCCCGCTGCACCTCGTGGAGACGATCACCCGCGCCGACCTCGAGAAGATGGTCGACGGGCTGATCCAGCGCACGCTCGAGCCGTGCAAGAAGGCGCTGGCCGATGCCGGCATCGGCAAGGATCAGGTCGACGAGGTGATCCTCGTGGGCGGCATGACCCGCATGCCCAAGGTGCGCGAAGTCGTCGAAGCCTTCTTCGGCGCCAAGCCGCACACCGGCGTCAACCCGGACGAAGTCGTCGCCATGGGCGCGGCGATCCAGGCGGGCGTGCTGCAGGGTGACGTCAAGGACGTGCTGCTGCTCGACGTGACCCCGCTCAGCCTCGGGATTGAAACCCTTGGCGGCGTGTTCACCCGCATGATCGACCGCAACACCACCATCCCGACCAAGAAGACCCAGACCTACTCGACCGCCGAGGACAACCAGAACGCGGTGACGATCAAGGTCTACCAGGGCGAGCGCGAGATGGCGGCGGACAACAAGCTGCTCGGCAATTTCGACCTGATCGGCATCCCGCCGGCCCCCCGCGGCGTGCCGCAGATCGAAGTCACCTTCGACATCGATGCCAACGGCATCGTCTCGGTGGCGGCGAAGGACAAGGGCACCGGCAAGGAGCAGACGATCAAGATCCAGGCCTCGGGCGGTCTCAGCGACGCTGACATCGACCAGATGGTGAAGGACGCCGAGAAGTTTGCCGAAGAGGACAAGAAGCGCCGAGCCGCCGCGGAAGCGCGCAACCAGGCCGACAGCCTCGTCCACGCGACCGAAAAGCAGCTCGAAGAGCACGGCGCCAAGATCGACGCCGGCACCAAGGGTGATGTCGAAGCGGCGATCGCTGCCGTGAAGACCGCGCTCGAGGGCGGCGATGCCGACGACATCAATGCCAAGGCGCAGGCGCTGACCCAGGCGGCGATGAAGATGGGCCAGCAGATCTATGAAGCGCAAGCGGCCTCCGGCCCCGAGGGCGAGGCTGCTGCCGCTGAAGAAGCTCCGGCCGAAGACGTTGTCGACGCCGAGTTCTCCGAGGTCGACGAAGACAAGAAGGGCTAAGGCCCCGATGCAACCCATTGTCCCGCCGCTCGCGCCCGGATCACGCATCCGGCGCGGGCACGGGCGGTGGTGACGGGGATTAAGTCAGACACATGTCCAGCGCCCAGACCGATTATTACGCCACGCTCGAAGTCACCCGCGATTGCGACGGGGCGACCCTGAAGAGCGCCTACCGCAAGCTCGCGATGAAGTTCCACCCGGACCGCAATCCGGGCGATGCCAGCGCCGAAGCGAAGTTCAAGGCGATCAACGAGGCCTATGATTGCCTCAAGGACCCGCAGAAGCGCGCGGCCTATGACCGTTATGGCCACGAGGCCTTCACGCAGGGCATGAACGGCGGCGCCAGTGGTTTTGGGGGCGGGCCTTTTGGCGGTCGCGGCGCGGACGGATTTGCCGATATCGGCGACATTTTCGAGACGATCTTCGGCAGCGCCTTCGGCGGCGGCGGCGCGCAGCGCCAGCAGACCCGGCGCGGCGCGGACCTGCGCTACGACATGCAGGTCAGCCTCGAGGAAGCCTTCACCGGCAAGTCGACCGAGATCGAGATCGAAGTCTCGCAAGGCTGCGACACCTGCGACGGCAGCGGCGCGACGCCCGGCACCTCCGAACGCCAGTGCAACCTGTGCCACGGCATGGGGAGCGTGCGCGCCAAGCAGGGGCTGTTCGTGATCGAGCGCCCGTGCCCCACCTGCAACGGCCGCGGCACGGTGATCGAGAACCCCTGCCGCGTGTGCCGCGGCGAGGGCCGGGTCGACAAGGCGCAGACCCTCAAGGTCGATATTCCCGCAGGCGTCGACACCGGCACCCGCATCCGCCTGTCGGGCAAGGGCGAGGCCGGCCAGCGCGGCGCGCCTCCGGGCGATCTCTACATCTTCCTCCACGTCAAGCCGCACCCCGTGTTCGAGCGCGAGGGGACGACGCTTGCGACCCGCGTGCCGGTGAGCTTCACCACCGCGGCGCTCGGGGGCTGCGTCGAGATTCCCGATCTCGACGGCTCGACCAACCGGCTCGAGATTCCGGTCGGCATCCAGTCGGGCAAGCAGCTGCGCATTCGCGGCGCCGGGATGCCGGTGCTGCAAGGTCGTGGGCGGGGCGACATGGTGGTCGAGATCGTGGTCGAGACCCCCACGAGGCTCTCGCGCCGCCAGAAGGAAATCCTCGAGGAGTTCAAGGCCACCGAGACCGGCGACGAATGCCCCGAAAGCCGCAGCTTCTTCGCCAAGCTCAAGGACGCCTTCGGGGGCTGAGGGGGCGGATGCTTCCCTCGCTCCTGATCGTCGACGATTTCCTCAAGGACCCGTGGGCGGCGCGCCGCGCGGCGCTGGGGCTGGACTATGATCCGGCGCGGCAGCACGGGAATTTCCCGGGCCTCAATTCCTCCGCCCCGCTGGCGACAGAGGGGATCGATGCAGCGGTCTCGCGGCTGCTGGGCGTCAAGCTCGGGCCTGCACCGGGGACGCAGCACGGGCATTGCCGCCTGACAAGCAAGGGCGCCAAGGGCAGGAGCGGGGTGCATATCGACCCCGCGGCCTATTCGGGCATTCTCTACCTCTCGCGCCCCGAGGATTGCGCCAGGCCGGATGCAGGCGGCACCGATTTCTTCCGCCACAAGCGCACGGGGCTCGAAGCCGTGCCGCAAGACCCGGCGAAGATCGCTGCAAGCGGTTACAGCGACGTCGACGCGCTGGTGGAGGATGTGGTCAACAAGGACACGACGCTCCCTGCCAGGTGGGAGCGCACGCTGCGCATTCCCGCGCGCTTCAACCGGCTGCTGCTGTTCTCGCCCTGGCAGTTTCACAACGCCGCCCCCGGCTTCGGCACGACGCCGGAGGATTCGCGTCTGGTGATGCTGCTGTTCTTCGCGCCGCTGGCCTAGCCGAGCCGCTCGCGCACCTCGGCCCTGATCTGCTCGACCAGCCCGCGTTGGCAGCGCCCCGCGATCTCCTCCTCGTCGAGCACCGCGAGGAAGGCCGCGCGCTTGCCCTCTCGCAAAGCTTCGCGCGACATGCCCCCCGTAACGGTCGAGGCGAGCAGGTCGATCATCCGCTCCGCCCCGTGCAGCCGCCCCCACAGGTAATCGTTCTCGCGATAATCGCGGCTGAAGAAGGCGCCGAAATTGTAGAACTCGATGCCCCGCAGCGTCGCCGCCGTCCCGCCCTCGCGGATCGAGAGCGCATCGTCGGGCGAGATACGGTCGATCTTGACCGGGTTGAACTCGTCGAGCCCCTCGCGCCGCGAGAGTGGGAGGGTGGCGACATCGTAGAACGGGAAGCCGAGATAGGTCAGCAGCATCCGCCGCTTCAGCTCCCCGGGCATGTCCTCGAGCGCATCGATCAGCATCTCTTCGGCGGCAAGGTCGGTCGCCGGGAGCAGGCGCTGGGTGGCGAGGAAATCGAGCACCGCGCCGGGATGCTGCAAGGCGGTGGCGGCAAGCTCGCGGAAGCGGGCGACGTGCTGCACATCCTCGTCGGCGCGCAGGTAGATCGCGAGGATCTCGTAAATCCGGTCACGCGCCCGGTCGAGCGCGTCCTCGGCCAAACCCCCATCGACCTGCCAATCGCGCGCGAGCTTGCGGGCGAGGAGCTGCAAGCGGCGGATGCGAAAGCCGGTGTCGTGCGCGCGGAAGAAGGCGATAGCGCCCTGCGTCGCGCCGCCGCCCACGTCGGTGAGCGTGCCCAGTCCGCGCGCCTCGAGCTCGCCACGCAGGGCATGGACCAGCGGCATGGGATCACCCAGCGGCTGCCCGGCGGCCTTCAGCGTCAGCCGGGCGAGCTGGTCGAGGATCGCATCGAACTTCACCAGCGCATAGGCCCCGAAGGCATAGCCCGCGCGCTCGGCCGCGGCCTGCTGCGCCTTGGCGCGCCAGGCCGCGAGGCGCTTGGGAGTGGGGCGACCCAGCAGGAAGGTGTAGCCGAACAGCTTTTCCACCGCTCGGTCGATGTCGCCCTGAAGCTCGAGCACGATCCGCTTCAGCCGCGCCGCGTCGCGTGACTGGTGCTCGATGCGTTCGAGATCGTCGCGGATCGGCTGTTCGCGCGGGATCGTCGAGAGCGAGCCGAAGATCGCACCGAAGAAGCCGACCGCGCGCGCGCGCATCGCCGGGGTGGGCGCGGCGCCTTCGGGCCGCGGGTCGAGATAGACGAAGCGCCGGTCGACCTCGCGCTGGGCGGGCCGTCCGTATAGCGCGGACAGCGCGGCGCCGAAGGGCGCATTGACCAGCACCGCCCCGTCGATCAGCGCGACCTCGCCCACCGTGCCGCGTTCGACATGGCTGGGCATCACGCGCTGGAGGAAGGCCGCACGGCTTGTCCAGGCATGCCCCTCGGCCTCAGCGAGGGCGTCGATCTCGGCCATGGTGAGCGGCGGAAAGGCGCCCGGAAAACTCGCGGTCGCGCGCGCGGCGAGCACCAGCTCGAGCGGATCGGCGAGCGGGGCGCAGTCGTTGTCGCCCACCCGCGCGCGAAAATTGATCGGCAGGCGGTGCTCGGTCTCCTCGACCTGCGCGGGCGAGTTCAGCCGCAGCGTTTCGGGGTGGCCGCGGAAATCGGTGACGGTCACCGCAAGATCGATCGGATAGCCGATCGGCAGCAGCGGGATGCGGTCGCCTTCGGCCGCCATCTTCATGAAGGCCTCGAACAGCATGGCCGAGAACTTCGCGCCCGAAAAGGGCGGGCTGAACCACCGCCCGCGAACCAGTTTCGAGACTTTGGCGCGCACTTCGGCGCGGGTTTCGGGCGAGACGGTCGCGCTCACCGCATTGCCCGGGCGCGAGAGGAACCATTCGGCGATCGGCTGTGCCCAGAACTTGGCGTAGCGCCACATCGGCTCGGCCTCGGGGTCGGTGAGCTCGCTGACGTCGGCATTGGCGAGCCACAGGTCGGTCAGCGGCTCAAGGCTGTGCCCGGCGTGGATCGCCTGCGCGAGAAACACCGCGTTGATCCCGCCCGCGCTCGCGCCGGTCAGGATGTCGGGCAGCACGCGGATCTGCAAGCCGTGGTCGCGCTCGATCGTCTTGAGGAAATCGCGATAGGCCGCCGCCACGCCCTCGAGCCGGGCCACCCCCGGATGATGGAAGGCTCGGCTCGCGCGGGCGAGGTGCCAGACCTCCTTGGTGATGCCGTGCATGTAGACAGCAAGGCTGACCCCGCCGTAGCACACGAGAGCAAGGCGCAGTTCCTTCTGGCGCATCCCGGCTTCCTAACGTGCATTACCTCGGCAATGCAATTGCGTTCGTCATCTGTTCTCGTTATGGGGCATGACTTATGGCAAAAGCGAAGCGCCGTTTTGTGTGTCAGGAATGCGGCTCGGTCTCGCACCGCTGGCAGGGGCAATGCGCCGATTGCGGGCAGTGGAACACGCTGATCGAGGATGTGCCCGCGACGGTATTCTCGCAGAAGCACGATCTGTCGAGCGGCGGGCGGTCGGTGGCGTTCGAGCCGCTCAATGCGCCCACCAGGCTGCCGGTGAGGAAATCGACCGGTCTTGCCGAGTTCGACCGCGCGCTCGGCGGCGGGCTGGTGCCCGGCTCGGCGGTGCTGCTCGGCGGAGATCCTGGCATCGGCAAGTCGACCCTGCTGCTGCAATGCGCCGCCACCATTGCGCGCGGGGGCAATGACGTCGTTTACGTGAGCGGCGAGGAAGCGGCGGGGCAGGTGCGCCTGCGCGCCGCGCGCATGGGGGTGGCCGATGCGCCGATCCGGCTCGCCTCGGAAACCTCGGTGCGCGATATTCTGACCACCCTCGGCATGGGTCCGCCGCCCGCGCTGCTGGTGATCGATTCGATCCAGACCATGCATTCCGACACCATCGAAGGCGCGCCCGGCACCGTCTCGCAGGTGCGCGGCTGCGCGCTGGAACTGATCCGCTACGCCAAGGAGAGCGGCTGCGCGCTGGTGCTGGTCGGGCATGTCACCAAGGACGGGACGATCGCCGGCCCGCGCGTGCTCGAACACATGGTCGATGTGGTGATGAGCTTCGAGGGCGAACGCTCGCACCAGTATCGCATCCTGCGCGCGCTCAAGAACCGCTTCGGCGCGGTCGACGAGATCGGGGTCTTCGCCATGGCCAGCGAGGGCCTCGAGGAGGTCGCCAATCCCTCGCTCCTGTTCCTCTCGGGCCGCGAGACGCCGCTTGCCGGGAGCGCGGTGTTCCCGGCGCTCGAGGGCACGCGCCCGGTGCTGGTCGAGATCCAGGCGCTGATCGTCCGCCTGCAATCGGGCGCGACCCCGCGCCGGGCGGTTGTGGGGTGGGACAGTGGGCGGCTCGCCATGCTGCTCGCGGTGCTGGAATCGCGCTGCGGGTTTAATTTCTCATCGGCCGAGGTCTATCTCAACATCGCCGGAGGCTACCGGTTGACCGATCCTGCTGCCGACCTCGCGGTTGCCGCGGCGCTGGTCTCCGCGCTCGCCGACCGGGCGCTGCCCGACAAGACCGCGTGGTTCGGCGAGGTCAGCCTTGCCGGCGAGATCCGCCCCGTCGCTCACGCCCCGCTGCGCCTGCGCGAGGCGGCCAAGCTGGGCTTCGCGCGCTGCTACGGCCCCGCGGGCGCAGCGAGCGCGGAGCGCGGCGCCGATTACCGCGGTCTTGCCGCACTTGCGAACGTCGTTGACCAGGTGATGGGCAACGCATAATCGTGGCGCGCCATGGCCGTGCTCGACATCATCATCGCCATCATCGTCACGATCGCCGCGATCGGCGGCTTCGTGCGCGGTCTCGTGCAGGAAGTACTCAGCCTCGCCGCGTGGATCATGGCCGCGATGGCGCTGCACTTCATGCACCCCGCGCTGACCGAGGGCCTCAAGAACTTCTACCGCGCCGAACCGGCGGTCTCGCTGTTCGCCTTCACGCTGCTGCTGCTGATCCCCTATGCCGCGATGAAGGTCATCATCGGCAATGCCAGCGGCGCATCGGACGGCGCGGTCCTCGGCCCCATCGACCGGGTGCTGGGCTTCGGCTTCGGCGCGGTCAAGGGCGCGCTGATTGCGGTGTTCGCCTTTGCCATGCTGGTGACCGGGTTCGACGAGAGCTGGGGCTTCTCCGGTCGGCCGCAATGGATCACCTCAGCGCGCACCTATGCCGCGGCCGACGCCTTCTCGCGCCAGCTGATCCCCGCGATCGCGATCCGGCGTGAGCGTCTGCGCGGCGAGGAGGAAGCGCGTGCGGCCGCCGCCGCCCGGTTCAAGAAGCGGCAGCGGTGACGGCGCGGGCTGCGGCGAGGCTCTATTCGCCCGCGCTGCTGGGGCTGGCGACGGGGCTGGCGGAGTTTCCCCTGGCCGATGACCTGCCCCTGCGGGCCGAGGCACGCTCGCGCAGTTGCGGCAGCGTGATCGCGCTCGGCCTTGCGCTGGACGCGGACGCGCGCATCGCCCGGATCGGGATGCAGGTCAGCGCCTGCGCCATCGGACAGGCCTCGGCCGCGCTCCTGGCGCAGGGCGCGGCGGGCCGCGATCCCGGCGCCGTCGATCAAGCCGCCGGGGCTCTGGAGCAATGGCTCGCCGGGCAGGGCGCGCTGCCCGACTGGCCGGGCATCGAAGCGCTCGTCCCCGCGCGCGATCATCCGGGCCGCCACGGCGCGCTGCTATTGCCGTGGACGGCAGCCCGCACGGCGCTTTCGCAAGCGGCAGGCACTCGCTAGGGACGAAGGCCGAGAGAGATCGCAGCCGCATGGCGACTATAGGGGATCGGGACAAGATGGGAGAGGCGCAGGCGCTCAGCCAACGCGAGCCGAGCGAGAGCGAAATCCGCCTGGTGATCGGGGCATCATCGGCGGGCACGATCTTCGAGTGGTACGATTTCTTCATCTACGGCACGCTCGCCGCCCTGATCGGCGCGGCCTTCTTCCCCTCGGACAACGCCACGCTCGAGGTGCTGCTGGTGTGGGCCGGGTTCGCCGTGGGCTTCGGCTTTCGCCCGCTGGGGGCAATCCTGTTCGGCTTTCTGGGCGACCGGCTGGGGCGCAAGTACACCTTCCTCGTCACCGTGACCCTGATGGGGGTCGCGACAGCGGGGGTCGGCCTCGTGCCGACCGCGGATTCGATCGGCCTTGCCGCGCCGCTGATTGTGCTGTTCCTGCGCATCCTGCAGGGGCTCGCGCTCGGCGGCGAATATGGCGGTGCGGCGGTCTACGTCGCCGAGCACGCCCCGCCCGAAAAGCGCGGCTTCTACACCAGCTTCATCCAGGCGAGCGTGGTCGGCGGCTTCGTGCTCAGCATCGTCGTCGTGCTCGCCTGCCAGCTGCTGATCCCGCCCGAGGCGTTCAAGGCCTGGGGCTGGCGCGTGCCCTTCCTGCTCTCGCTCATCCTGCTCGGCATTTCGCTGTGGATGCGGCTCAAGCTGTCCGAGAGCCCGGTGTTCCAGGCGATGAAGGAGGCGGGCGAGATGTCCGGCAATCCCTTCCTCGAGAGCTTCACCTATCCCGGCAACAAGAAGCGCATCTTCGTCGCGCTTTTCGGGATCACCGGGGTGCTGACGACGATCTGGTACACCGCCTTCTTCTCGGGAATGTCGTTCCTCAAGGGCCCGATGCGGATGGACGACCAGGTGGTGAACCTCGTCCTGCTCCTCTCCGGGCTGGTGGCGATGAGCTTCTACGTCTTCGTCGGGCGCTGGTCGGACCGGGTGGGGCGCAAGAAGCCGATCATCGTCGGCGCGCTGGCGAGCCTGGTGCTGCTGTTCCCGATCTTCTGGGGCCTGGGCGCGCTCGCCAATCCGGGCTTGCGGCAGGCGGCGGCCGAGGCACCGGTGGCGGTGATCGGCACGCAGTGCAACTTCGATGCCTTCGCCGAGGAACAGGCCACTCCTTGCGGACGGCTGCTGCAGGATCTGACCGCGCTCGGCGTGCCCTATACGGTCGCGGCGGGCGAGGGCGTGGCGATCACGGTCGGCACCGAGCGGCTCGATCTGGCGGTGACGCCCCCGCAAGCCCAGCGCGCCGCGGTGCAGAGCTTCCTCGAGGCGCGCGGCTACAGCTTTGCCAAGCAGGTGCCGCCCTTCGTCAACATCATCGGGATCGTGGCGCTGCTGCTGGCACTGGGGCTGCTGTCGGCGCTGACCTATGGCTCCGTGGCGGCGCTGCTCTCGGAAATGTTCCCGCCGCAGATCCGCTATTCCTCGATGTCGATCCCCTACCATATCGGCGCGGGCTATCTCGGCGGCTTCCTGCCGCTGATCGCGACCTACATCGTGGCGAGCACCGGCGATGTCTATGCGGGACTGTGGTACACCTGGGCCGTGGTCGCTTTCGGGGTGGCGGTAGCGTGGTGGGGCCTCCCGGACGGCCCGCCGAGAGATTTCGCCGATGACTGAGCCTGTCGCCCCGCCACCGCCGACCTTGCGGCTGACGGTCGATACCGAGGCGCTCGCCGCCAACTGGCGCGCGCTCGATGCGCTCTCGGGTGCGGCGAGTGCGGGCGCGGCGGTGAAGGCCGATGCTTACGGGCTCGGCGTGGACACCTGCGTGCCGACCTTGCGCGATACGGGGTGCCGCACCTTTTTCGTCGCGCACTGGAGCGAGGTCGCGGGCGTCATCAGGCATGTCCCCGGCGATCAGGTCGCGGTGCTCCACGGCGTGCTCACCGAGGCAGACTGCGCCTACGCCCGGGCCACCGGCGCGGTGCCGGTGATCAACTCGCTCGAACAGGCGCAGCTGTGGACCGCAACCGGGGGCGGGCGCTGCCACCTGATGATCGACACCGGGATCAACCGTCTCGGGATCGCGCTCGCCGAAGCGGGCGATCCGGCGCTCGGTGCACTCGATGTCGACATCCTGATGAGCCATCTCGCCAGCGCGGACGAGCGCACCGCGATGAACCGGATGCAGGCCGAGCTGCTCGGCGAGGCGGCCGAGGCGATCGCGCACCAGCGCCTGAGCCTGGCCAACAGCGCCGGGATCGCGCTGGGCGAGGCCTTCGCCTTCGATCTCACGCGCCCCGGCCTGGCGCTCTATGGCGGGGTGCCGCGTGAGGAGCTCGCCGGGCACATTCGACCCGTCGCACAGGTTCAGGCACAGCTGCTCCAGACCCGCAACCTCGCGCCGGGCGAGGGCGTGGGCTACAACGCGACCTTCATCGCGCCCACCCACATGCGGGTGGGCACTGTCTCGATCGGCTATGCCGACGGCTTCCTGCGCGCGCGCGGGCCGGGCAATGCGCTGCACCATCAGGGCCGGGCGCTGCCAATCCTCGGCAAGGTCTCGATGGACATGGTGGTGGTCGATCTCGCCGCCGCGCCCGATCTTGCCGCCGGAGACTGGCTCGATGTGCCATGGAACATCGCCGATGCTGCGCAGCAAAGCGCTCTTTCGGCATATGAACTCCTCACCACCATCGGCCCGCGCCTCAGGCCGCGATGAGGCTGCGCCGCGTTGTTGTTGCACCGCAGCTAGTGCAGGTGCTAAGGTGCCCTATCGAAAGATAGGATAACGCGGGGTCTCTCAGCAATGGTCAGGACGAAAGCGGCAGCATCCGGCGAGGCCGGCGATGCCATCATCATCAAGAAATACGCCAACCGGCGGCTCTACAATACGGCGTCCTCGAGCTACATCACGCTGGAAGACCTCGCCCGGATGGTGCGCGAGAATGTCGAGTTCCAGGTGCTCGACGCCAAGACCGGGGATGACATCACCCACTCGATCCTGACGCAGATCATCATGGATGAAGAGGCCAGCGGCGGGCAGCAGATGCTCCCGGTGAGCTTCCTCAGGCAGCTGATCGGCATGTACGGCAATTCGATGCAGGCGCTGATGCCGTCCTATCTCGAGGCCAGCATGGCCAATTTCCGCGAGAACCAGTCGAAGATCCGCGAGGCCTTCGAGAAGGGCATCAGCGCGACGCCCTTCGCCGCGATCCACGAGACCAACATGGCGATGATGCGCGCCGCGGCCGATGCCTTCATGCCGGGGCTCGGCAAGGGCAAGGACAAGCCTGCCGCCAAGCCCGCCGCCGACACCCAGAGCGAGATCGCCGTGCTGCGCGAACAGATGGCAGCGATGCAAAAGAAGCTGGACGAACTCGGCAAATAGCGCCTAGCGCCCCGGCGCCAGCGGTAACAGCCGCATCCGTTCAAGCAGGAAGAATTCCCCGTGTCCCAGATCCGCCACGCGCTCACCGTCACGCGCGCAGACGACTTTGCCAAGTGGTACCAGGAGGTCATCTCCGCCGCCGACCTCGCCGAGGAATCGGGGGTGCGCGGCTGCATGGTGATCAAGCCCTGGGGCTACGGCATCTGGGAGCGCATCCAGCGCCTGATGGACGACCGGATCAAGGCGGCGGGGGTGCAGAACTGCTACTTCCCGCTGTTCATCCCGCTCGCCAATTTCACCCGCGAGGCCGAGCACGTCGAGGGCTTTGCCAAGGAGATGGCGGTGGTCACCCACCACCGCCTGATTGCGGACGGGAAGGGCGGGCTGATCCCCGATCCCGAGGCGAAGCTCGAAGAGCCGCTGGTGGTGCGCCCGACCTCGGAAACGATCATCGGCGATGCGATGGCGCGCTGGGTGCAGTCGTGGCGCGATCTGCCGCTGCTCACCAACCAGTGGGCCAATGTGGTGCGCTGGGAGATGCGCACGCGGATGTTCCTGCGCACCAGCGAATTCCTCTGGCAGGAGGGCCACACCGCGCACGAAACGCGCGAAGATGCGCTCGCCGAGACGCACCGCGCGCTGGAAATGTATCGCGCCTGCGCCGAGGACGATCTCGCGCTCCCCGTCATCGCGGGCGAGAAGCCCGAGAACGAGCGTTTCCCCGGCGCGGTCGAGACCTGGTCGATCGAGGCGATGATGCAGGACGGCAAGGCTCTGCAAGCGGGCACCTCGCACTATCTCGGCACCAACTTCGCCCATGCCGCGGGTATCCAGTTTCAGGATCGCGAGGGCACGCAGCAGTTCTGCCACACCACCAGCTGGGGCGTGTCGACGCGCCTCATCGGCGGGGTGATCATGACCCACGGCGACGATGACGGGCTGCGCGTGCCGCCTGCGATCGCGCCGCAGCAGATCGTCATCATCCCGATGCTGCGCGAGGCCCCGGAGGACGCCGAGCTGATCGCCTATTGCGAAACCGTCCGCGCCGCGCTCGCCGCGCAGGTGGCGCTCGGCGAGCGGGTGCGGGTGCTGCTCGACGTGAAGCCCGGCAAGGCCGCGGCCAAGCGCTGGGACTGGGTGAGAAAGGGCGCGCCCGTCATCATCGAGGTCGGCCCGCGCGACATGGCCGAGGGCAAGATCGCCGTCCTGCGCCGCGACCAGCTCTGGAACGAGGCCAACGGCAAGCCCGCCTTCACCTATCCCGCGCACGCCGCGTTCGTCGCCGAGGCGGGCTCGGTGCTCGAAGCGATCCAGCAGGGCCTCTACGAAGAAGCCCGCAAGCGGCGGGATGCCAACATCACCCGCGGCGTCACCGAGTGGCAGGCGGTGGTCGATCACTTCGAGAAGGGCGGGAAGTATCCCGGCTGGGTCGAGGTCGAGTGGGCCAAGCCCACCGGCGCGGCGCTCGATGCCGTGGTCGAAAGGCTGAAGGCGCAAAAGCTCACCATCCGCAACGTACCGCGCGGGGCGGAGCCTGCGGGCGGTTCCTGCATCTTCACCGGCGAACCGGCCGTCGAGCGCATTCTGGTGGCGCGCGCTTACTAGGCTTGCACCGCCCGGCAGGGGCGGGCAGACAGGGGGCATGTTGAAACGTGCCCTCCTGCTCGCCGCCCTCGTAGCCGCCCCGCTCACCGCCCAGACCCACCCCGCCGACAACGTCTCCGCCGAAAGGCTGGAGAAGGACGTCGCGAAGCTCGTCAGCTTCGGCACGCGCCACACCCTGTCCTCGCAGACCGATCCCAAGCGCGGGATCGGTGCGGCGGTCGATTGGGGGCTGGAAGAGTTCCGCCGCATCGGTGCGCAATGCGGCGGGTGCCTCGAAGTGCTGCCCGTCGGCGAGACGGTCACCGGCCCGCGCATCCCCACGCCCACGCTGGTGCGCAACGCGGTCGCCATCCAGCGCGGCAGCGAGCGCCCGAACGAGGTCGTGATCGTGCAGGGCCATATCGACAGCCGCGTCACCGACGTGATGGATGCGACCTCCGACGCCCCCGGCGCCAATGACGACGGCTCCGGCACCGCACTGGTGATCGAGGCGGCGCGGGTGCTGAGCGGCACCAAATACCCCACCACCATCATCTACGCGCTGCTTTCGGGCGAGGAGCAGGGGCTCCACGGCGGGCAGATTCTGGCGAACTGGGCCGAGGCGCAGGGCTTCACGGTCAAGGCGGTGCTCAACAACGACATCGTCGGCAATTCCTGCGGCTCGGACGGCTATTGCGAGCCGAAGGTGGTGCGCGTCTTCTCCGAAGGCCCGCGCGCCGATCTCACCGACCGGCTTCGGGCAGCGCAGACGCGGTTCGGCGGCGAGAACGACACGCCCTCTCGCAACCTCTCACGCTGGGTGGCGGGGCTGGCGGAGAAGCACCCCGACGGGCTGCAAGTCCGCCAGATCTGGCGCACGGACCGCATGGGGCGGGGCGGGGATCAGGTGCCGTTCCTCCAGAAGGGCTACCCCGCGATCCGCTTCTCCGTCGGCGTGGAGGATTACGACCACCAGCACCAGGACCTGCGCACCGAGAACGGCGTGTTCTACGGCGACACCATCGACGAGATGGACTTCGCCTATCTCGCCGGGGTGACGAAGCTGAACGTGCGGGCGCTCGATGCGCTCGCCCGGGCACCGATGCCGCCGAAGGTGACGGTGGACGCGGCGGTGCGGGTGGATACGGAAATCACGGTGCGACCTTCGCCCGGCAGCGAGGCGATAGACATTGTGAGACGCCCGACTGACGAACCCCGGTGGCCAGTGCGCGGACCGGAATCATTTGCCGCCCTCATCCCGTTGGTATCCGATCAGGAGGCGGTCAAGCTCGTGATGCCCGAGCGTGGGGACGATTGGCTGTTCGGCGCTGCGGCCTGCGCTATCCGCGATTCCGACTTCTATTGCTCTCCCGTCTCCAGCGCGGTTCCCGGCGGGGCCTTCGAGCCGGTGGCGAAGGAGTAACCTTCGTCATTGCGAGGCCCGTCAGGGCCGCGGCAATCCATGATCCGGCCTCGCAGCTGCGGCCAAAGCCTCTCCATGGATTGCTTCCCCGGCTCAAGGCCGGGGTCGCAATGACGAGATTGATGGGTTAGGAGCCTTCCCATGCCCAAACCTCCCAAGCTCCCCCAGGGAATGCCGAGCCGCCAGCAGGTGCTCGACTTCATCCAGTCCTCCGACATTCCCGCGGGCAAGCGCGAGATCGCCAAGGCCTTCGGGCTGAAGGGGCAGGAGAAGATCAAGCTGAAGGCCCTGCTCAAGGACATGGCTGAAGAGGGACTGATCGACGGCAGCAAAAGCGCCTTCCACCGCATGGGCGGGGTGCCCAAGGTCACCACACTCAGGATCGTCGATGTGGATGACGGCGAGCTGATCGCCGAGCCCGACAATTGGGACCCCGAGGCCCCCGGCAAGCCGCCGCGCCTCGTGGTGCGGGAACCCAAGATGCGCGGGGCCAAGCGACCGCCTGCCCTCAAGCGCGGCGACCGCATCCTCGCCCGCACCGAGGAGACCACAAGCGGCGCGTGGATCGCGCATCCCATGAAAAAACTCCCCGCGCGCACCGAGGGCCTGATGGGTATCGTCGAGATCGACAAGACCGGCAAGGCCTGGCTCGCCCCCGTCGACAAGCGGGTGCGCCAATCCACCCCCATCGCCGATCGCGGCGAGGCCGAGGAAGGCCAGCTGGTGATTGCCGAGCGCGTGGGGCGCTCGGAGCGTGCGGGCGTGAAGGTGATCGAGGTGGTGGGCGATCCGCTCGCGCCGAAGAGCTTCAGCCTGATCGCCATCGCCAAGCACGGCATCCCGCACATCTTCCCCGATGAGGTACTCGAGGAAGCCCCGCGCGCCGCCAAGCTCAAGCTTTCCGACAAGGCGCGCGAAGACCTGCGGCACCTGCCGATCGTCGCTATCGACCCGGCCGACGCGCGCGACCATGACGACGCGATCTGGGCCGAACCCGACGGGCAGGGCGGGTTCAACGCTGTGGTCGCCATCGCCGACGTCAGCTTCTACGTGCGCCCGGGCTCCGCCCTCGACCGCGAGGCGAGGAAGCGTGGCAATTCGGTCTATTTTCCCGACCGGGTTGTACCGATGCTGCCCGAGGTTCTCTCGGCCGACGTGTGCTCGCTCAAGGAGGGCGAGGACCGCGCGGCGATGGCCTGCCATCTGCACATCAACGCAGACGGCAAGGTGAGCAGTTTCCGCTTCACCCGCGCCCTCGTCCGCATCGCGCACAACATAGCCTATGAGGACGCGCAGGCGATTGTGGATGGCAAGCCCCTTCCCCGGGGGGAAGGGGTTGGGGA
>NZ_LSJS01000050.1 GCF_001557325.1 Erythrobacter donghaensis | reverse complement strand
AGTGAGGATGGCGTCGTGTCACGGCACCGCGTGCGTTCCACCGCCTACAAGGGCACCCGCTTGTTGTAAGTGTAGGTTTCATCATCATTGGCGACGAGGCACTCAACCGTCGGGATTTCGAGCTGCCGCAAGGCTTCGATCCGCAGATGGCCATCGAGCAGGAAATATTTGCCCGGATGCTGGGGGTCCGGCGCGACAGCCGGAGCCTCGACGATCCCGATCGCCTTGATCGAACTGACGATCTGGGCGAATTTCTTGCTCTCCCGCACGCCCTGCTGAAGTATCTTCAGGGGAACGAGCTGATTGAGCGCGAGGGTGACAGTCTCGCGTTCGAAGCCGAGCCGGACCCGGCGATCCGAACCGGGTTCCATATCCGGAGTGTTGGGTTCGGACCAATCAGTCATCGCTCTCACCTGCAATTCGCATGGCGAGCGCGCGCGGCATCGTCTCCAGCGCCTCCGCGCGCAGCAGGGTCAGAAACCCGTCGTCGCCCAGCAGATCCTTGATCGCTTCAACAATGAACAGCAGCCGCGTCTGGGTGAAATCAGACTTCTTCACGAGCAGGCGCTGTTTCTCCGCCTCTCGCTGGTAAACCTGCATGAGGTCGCTAGCGGTCAGCTTGCGATTGGCGGAACGTCGCCCCAGCTTGCCCGCCGGCAGGGACTTGTTGTGCCCGCGCATCCGCAGCTCGAGCAGCCTTCGCACAGACGCGAGCTTCTTGCCGCGCAGCTTGCCCGTCTCATAGGCATCGAGCAGCAGGTTCTGCGCTTCCTCGGACTCCGCACGGGAAATTTCCATGGCGAGGCTGATCGGGATGAGGCCGGTTTCAACGGCGGCGACGAGCCGCTCCTCGCCGCGGGCCAGAAGCGTGACGATCATGCTGACCCAAGAACTGCTGACCCCGATCTTGTGCCCGATTTCGGTTTCGTTATAGCCGCGCTCGCGCAAGGCACCGATCTCGCGCATCACGTCAATCGGGCGAGGCGTCCGGCGGGCAATGTTCTCGACCAGACTCATCACCAGGCAATCGCTTTCGCTCGCTTCGATCACGACCGCCGGAATTTCCGTCTGGCCCAGCATCTGAAAGGCTTCGAGCCGCCCTTCGCCGCAAACGAGATCATAGCGCGGTCCACCTGGTCCCTGATGGCGGCTCACCGTGATCGGCCGCTTCAATCCGATCGACTCGATGTTGTTCACGATCTCTCGGTGCTGACGCTTGTTGCGCGAGCGGGGGTTAAGCACCGTAATCTTGGAAACCGGGATCATCTCGATCTGCTGAGGGCGCACGACGGGCATTAGGCAGCCTCCGGAATGGCGACGGGTGCCGCGATGTCATAGAAGAAGTCGAGCGTGTCGAAGCGATAGGCGTCGAGGTGCAGGTCGTTATCTTCGGCGAGCCGCAGCCGTTCGCTGGCGACGTCAATTCTTGGAAACAGATAATAATCGAACGGCGCGCGGTTGTGCATGTCCATGCGCACGACGACGGTGATGTCTGCGAGATGGCTGGTGTCGAAGCGGATCTTCCAGCGCAGGAGGCCGGTCGGTGTCGGAGTGCAGCGCACCAGAACAATGGCGAGGCTGAACTCGCCATTCACGCGGATGCTGTCGCTGGCGAGGTCCTGCCAGGCATCGCTCCCCTGGGCCTGAAGTCCACTCAATATGTCGCGGACAATGTCGGGGTGCAGGCGGCGCAGCGCCTTGTTGATGGCAACGTAGCGGTAATCGCGCTCCGGCGAAAAGCCCACCAGGCTGTAAGCGCGCAGGAGACTGCCAAATCGCGAGCTGAAGGCGCTGCTCGACGGCAATCCCTCGCATTCGTCGATAATGATGCCGGACAGCAGCCCCTTGCTGGCGTAGAGACCCCGCAGAGCTTCCAGCATCTCCTCGTCGGACAGGCGGAACGAGCGTGCAGCAATAATCGAATGGGCAGCCTCGAACAGCTCCCGTTCAACGATCCCCTCGAATGCACCCTGTGACCTGATCCACATGTCCGGGGCATTGCGAACCCGCTTCTTCTTCAGCTTGAACGAGCGGCGATTCCAGACATTGTCGCCGACATATTTTTCATTGATCAGGAGCTGGTGCACGGTGCCGCGTGTCCACGGGCGTTCGAGGTCGGACAGGATGCCGCGAGCGTTCAGCTCCTCGGCGATCTCGCGTTCGGTTCGTCCGTCATGGACGAAAGCCCGGTATATCTCTTGCACCACGCCAATCTCTTCCGGCGGTCCGGGTGTCAGGATGACGCGGTCGGTCTGGAGACTCTTCTGCTCGCCGCGGCCGAGCACCGCCTTGGTGTTGCCGTGTTCATCAATGAGCGTCCGGCGCAGGCCGAAACCGGCGGGACCGCCCTGACGGTAGCCTTTCTCGATGAGCCGCCCCTGGCCGGCAAAAACCTTGACCGAAAGCTCCCGGCTGTATTCGCCAGCCATGGCGCGCTTGAAGCCCTTGAACATGGTGCTCATCGGCGACCCGTCATTTTCGAACTGTTCGGCGCAATAGGCGATCTGAATTCCGGCCCGGCGACAGATGTATTCGTAGTAGGCGCTCTCGTCCGCGTCCTGGAAGCGCCCCCACCGGCTGACATCATAGACCAGGATCATCTCGAAATCGGCGCTGCCGGATTCGACGTCAGCAATCAGTCGTTGCAGTGAGGCGCGGCCATCGATCGACAGGCCGCTTTTGCCGTCGTCGGCATAGGTGCGGACAATTTCGATGCCCCGAGACGCCGCATAGTGGCGGATCGCGTCGGCCTGATTTTCCGTCGAGTATTTCTGATGGTCGGTGGACATTCGAACATATTCGGCCGCCCGCACCGTGGGCGGCTGTTCGGCGTCGCTTGGCGCGTCTTCTTGATCCCAACCCGCCAATGCGCGCCCCTTTCGAAATCCGGACTGCAGTGGCCAGGGCGGCCAACCGCTGCAGCGCGAAACACGGACCTCTCCGGCATTCCCGCACTCTCAACAGTATATGTGGGAAAGGACCGGAAGATGTTGCCGAAAAAGGGCAGGAAGTTGCCAGCTTGGGAAGGCGCGCTCGCCAGCCGCCAGGCCTATGCCGAAGTCATCGCCAATCTGCTGCGCAAGGAACATGGCGATACGCATCGCGCGGTCAAGCAACTGATGCGTCTGACCCATGCCAGTGAGCGGTCCGCCAAGCACTGGATGGCCGCGCAACATGGGCCGGACACGGTCTTCTTCTTGCGCTTGGTTGCGACGTCTCCGGTTATCCGGGCGTTCGTCCTGGGCATCATCGAAAGCCAGCAATCGGCCTTGGCGGAGGCTGCCATACCAGGGCCGAGCAGAGCATCTTTCGGGAATAGTCGCCGGGAAGAGATGGCTGCGGGCAGATATTGGCCGAATTCTGACCCTACAAATGACCCTGAAAGTGGCCCTGTAAATGACCCAATAACGGACGGGCTCAATGAGCGACAGCGCTGGATACTCGACCGAGTCGCGCGCGGTTTGCCGACGAGGGCGCGCGATGTTGCAGCGCATTGGCAGGTGAGCATCAAGTCGGCGCGGCGCGATCTTGCAGGACTGTGCACCTGCAATCTTCTGCACTTTGTAGGTGCCCGAAAAAATGGACGCTATCACCTCGTTCGCGCGTGAACGCAGATGATGTCGGCAGGACGAGGCCTCGCGCACGGAAGGCATTGATAGATCGCTGTCCTTCCGGTGGGTCTGCAGTTAAGATCCATGCGATGAAACGTGACATGGATCTGGTCCGCAACCTGCTGCTGGAGATCGAGGACGGTCGGCGGGCGTTCGAGCTGATGACCCCGGAGATCGCCGAGATACTGGGCGAAAATGGTACAGGCAAAATGCCGCGCGATCAGGCTGAGCTGATCGAATGCCATCTGGCTTTGCTTGACGAGGCTGGTCTCATCACGATCCAGGCGAAGCTGTCCGGTGCGGTCTGGCAAATCGGTCAGATCACCTGGGCTGGCCACGACTTCCTCGACACCATCCGCGACCCTGCCATCTGGCGCGAGACAAAAGCCGGGGCCAAACAGGCCGGCGGTTTCAGCATAGACCTTCTGAAAGCGCTCGCCAAAGGGCTGATCAAGAAGAAGATTGAGCAGCACACCGGCGTTGAGCTGGACCTCTGATCTTCAGCGAAAACTGCGCGATTATAGCCTGATCCGTCCCTCGTGCCGGCCCGCTCCGCGTGGTCGGGCCATTCGCGGCACCCGTTCGCGGGGGTCATCGGTGACCCCAATCCTACTTTTGCTTCTCGCGCTCTTGAGATGTGAAAAATGGGAAGAAGCTCTTCTGCTGCTTGAGCTTCAACATATCGCCGACAGCAATAGCGTTCGCGCTGCGCCTCTCGCCTCCGGCAGGCGTGATAACTTGCAGATCCGGATTTTCCATGATGGCCTGATGTATGTCTTCGCTATGTGCCGGCGTCGAATTGTAGATCCCTGCGTAGAAATCGGCCACGCCGATCACATCGCCGGATTCCGAGACGAGGCGGGGGATGTCGGACAGTAGCTGGGTGCGCGCACTTTGACGGCCAGACACATCGAAGAGGTACAGCGCGCCATCCTCGTGGCTCGGGTCATAGGCGAGCATGTTGAGGCCTGATCGCCCGAAATGCGCCTGCTCCGAGCTGTTGTCGTGCAGCACGTTGTTGTAGACCTGCCGGGCGCGGTGAGCATTCGCGAAGTGGATCAGCCAGTATCGCCACCCATCCGGATTGTTGATCGAGAACGGGCTGACAAAGGTGGCGCAGGTGCGGAATGTGTCGAACACCAGCCGTTCTGCTGCGCCCAGCCATTGCTGTTTCTTGATCCCGAAATCGAGAGCTTCGATATCCTTGGACTGGATGCCGAAGGGCTGAAGCTGCGCCGCGAGCCGTATCGGATCATGGGTCTGAAGGTACGTCAGGAGCGACTGGATCGCGAAAGTGTAGAAGACTTCGACCGACGGGTATGAGTGCATGATGTCGACCAGCGTCGACCGGCTGACCTTGCTGTGGCCGCATTGGTCGAGGTTGAACAGCACATTCCGGAAGCGGCCTTGTTCCAGGAATTGCTTCATTGCCGGATAGGCATCTTCGAATGGCTGGTTCAGGTACTCAATGCGCAAATGAAGGCGCGGGACATTTTGGACGATTTCGGCCTGAAGCGGTGCAATATGCGCCTTGATCGTTTCGAGAGCATCCCTGCTGAAATCATTCAGCACCAGCAGACATTCGACCTCAATGAGGCCGAGACCTTCCGCCGTCCGATGCATGTTGACCGCCTCGACTGCTCGTCGCAACTCCTCAATGAAGATGAGCGGCGAACCCGACGCGCCGCAGCTATATCGCCCTCCGCCGGCGAAGCCATCGACAATCGCCAGGCGGAACTTTTCCATCTGGGGGAGCTGGCAGCGAACCGTCAGATACTGGAAGAAATACTCCCGGAGGATCTTGTGCTTGCGCCGCGAGTGGTCCTCCAGCATTGCGCCATCCACCCACTCATACGGTTTTTCAGCCATTCATTCCCCTTGCCGATGACCGGCCTGTTGCATGTCACACGGCAGCGAGGAACGCCGACGGCATTTCATCCCAGGTTTTGCCCCGATACTCGCGGCCGTTGGCCTTCTTTGAGCGGCGCTTGTTATCTTTCCCCCAGGTGCCCCATTGCTTGAAGAAGAAAGCCGTCTCGAATGCGACGCATTGATCGTGAATCTCGTCAATCCACTCCTCCCTGATCGGTCGGGCAGAGCGGCCACTTTCACCCCCGACGATCGCCCAGTCTATTCCAGCGAGGTCGATCTCACCGACCGGCCCAATCAGCGGTTCGAAGGACAGAAAACGGATTGCAGCCGGTACGTTTCGCAAGTGGTCTATTCGCTCAACCACATCTGCATTCTCGATACTTGTTCCGAGCCACACATTGGGAAGGACGTCCTTGATGAGCCTGGTTGTAATCGACGCCATGCGGTCAGGGCGCTTCGTCAGAATCTGGTAGTTGTGATGTGGGGTTTCGCGCATCACCTTCCAGACGTCCAGAATGAAGGCGTCGCTGACCTGTTCGTGAAAGAGATCGCTCATCGAGTTGACGAAGATCTTTCTTGGTTTGCGCCAGCGCAGCGGAATCAGGAGCGCATCGCGATCTTCCCGGATTACACCGTTCCAGATCGTGCGCTCACCGCTCCGCCGTGTCAGCCCTGCGTACTTGCTGACGCCCATAGCTTCGAGGCGCCGAGCCATTTCCATAGCGTAGCAGTGCGTGCAGCCCGCGCTGACAATGGTGCAGCCAGCCACTGGATTCCACGTCGAATCCGTCCATTCAATCTGTGTTTCAGCCATTTCGACCTCGCTGATCTTGCTCAGCCAGCATCGCATCTACCACAAACGGAACAAAAATAGAACATAACATCTGCATCACGCGGCCTCGACGCCATGCGCTTCGAACGCCACGCCAAGGCGCTTGCGCACCGCGCCGAAGATCGCGGCGAGATTGTCCATGCTTGGATTGCCCTTCTCCGAAAGCATGCGGTGCAGGCTCTTGCTCGGCCGCTTGGTCTCACTGGCGAGCTCCTCGAACCCGACCGAGGCGTTGACGAGATCGCGCAGAATCAGGCGCGCGACATGCGGCTCGCCATTGAGAAAGGCGGTGGCGGCCTCATCGAGCATGGCTTTGGCAAAGGCTGGATCGCGCGCGGCACGTTCCTTCACCGTTTCCTTGAAATCGCGTGTCAGCGCCACCGTGCCTAACTCCTTGCCTTCTTCGCCTTGGCCTTGCGGCCCTTGTATTGGTCGAGCAGTGCGCTCGCCTGCCTGATGTCCGACTGCTGCCGCTTCTTCGTCCCGCCTACGAAGAGGATGATCAGTTGACCTCCGTCCTGCGTCAAATAGAGCCGGTATCCCGGCCCCCAATCGATCCGGTATTCGCCAAGCCCGCCACCGATCCATTTGACGTTCGACAGGTTGCCCAGTTCCATGCGGACGATGGCGGTTGCCACCTTGGCTGCGGCCTGCACATCGAGACCGTCAAACCAGCCCCGGAACGGGCAGGTGCCATCTTCACAGACATACTCCTCAATAATCACGCTGCACCGCCCTTGGTAACATATTCGTTACCTTGTGTCGAGAGTTCAATTCCGGATCAGGCGGCGAGACTAGGGTGTCGCAAGCTCACCGCGCCCTTATTGAGCAGACGAGCAATCTCGTCCGACGTCCGTTGGACTGCGAGCTTCAGCGCCTCATCGATATGGATGTAATCCTGGGTCACGTTTTGGGAGGCGTGCCCGAGCATGGCTCGGATCGTGAGTTCCGAAAAACCGAGTTCGCCTGCGATGCTCCCGAACGTATGCCGCAGGGTGTGGGGCGTTACGCCCGAAATCCCGGCGAGTTTGCAAACACGATCCAGACAGGAGCTTACGGCTGTGTACGATCCAGCCCCGGCTTCCGATGGGAAAACGTGGGGGTTGCCTACGATTTCCGGCTGCCGCTCGACTATATTGAGCGCCGCAGGACCAAGCGCGCGCACTTGCGCGCCGCCCTTGGTATCGGGAAAACTGACAAATCCGCCCGCAGCATTGACCCAGGCTCTTTGCATGGCTTGCGCCTCTTCCCGGCGATAGCCGGTCAGAAGAAGCGTTTGCAGGACGCCCAGGGCCACAGGATTTTCGTGATTTTGCTCGGCATAGGCGATCGCCTTCCCGAGCATCTCGATCTCGGCGACGCTCAACCGCCGGGTCCGCTTCTTGCTGGCCAGTTTCTTGGCGCCTTGGGTGGGATGGGCAGCCAGCAAACCCTTGTGCTTGGCGTGGCCGATGATTGCCTGAATTGTGCCGAGGCAACGGGAGGCGACACCGGCTCCGCCAGTCGCCTTTCCACCGCGCCCACCAGTTCGGGCTTTGGCCGTTTTCCCATTCTTCACGTCGGATTGCATCTGCTCGACATCGGCGATGCTCAGCTGCGAGACCACGCGCTTGCCGAGGAGCGGGATGATGTGCGTCTTGATCCGGCTTTCATCCATATCAAGCGATGACGCCTTTATCGGCCTGTTCAGCCTGCCGAGAATGTTCCCGGCACGCGCCTCGATCAGATACCAGTCGCACATCTTGGCGACCGTCATACCTTTGCGTGCTCGGCGATTTTCGTCGGCGGGATCTTCGCCCTGGATAACAGACGCCAGGTGCAGTTTCGCCTGATCTCGAGCCTGATCGACTGTCAGAACGCCATATCGGCCAATGTTGATCCGCCGCTGGATGCCCTCAGGATTCCGATATTGCAGGATAAAGGTCTTTGTCCCCGAAGGCAGGATGCGCGCGCCGAAGCCCCTGACTTCCGTGTCCCAGAGTACGGCTTGCCCCTTGGCGGGAGGCAGCAGCCCGTCGACGCTGCGTTTGGTTAGCTTGACCGTGGGCATGAACTTCCCCCCGTTTGGTGACAAAATCTCTTGGCGATCACTTTGTCACCATATTGTCACCAGATGCAAGCTCATTTAAGGCTATGTGATCGCGGTTCGGAAAAGTTTCATAGCCTTATACTACTGATTTGTCGTAGTTAATCGAAGTCAGGCGCACTTGGGAAAGGTCTGGCGGTCTTCTTGCCAAGGTTGGGGTCGAGGGTTCGAATCCCTTCGCCCGCTCCAGTTTCCACCGACATTCCTGCGTTCGGCCGGTAGCCCCTGTGTGCGGCGGCCCGCCGCGTGCATGCGGCAAAAGCGCAACACTGCCGCCGGAATGCTTGTCCGCAAGATGTCGCACATCGGTCGCCCGACGGTCAGTCTCGGGCAGGATCGCCTATCTGATCAGAGGCTTGGCCGCGCGCCGCGGATTGCAGCAAATCTGTTATATTTCAGAGATGCGACGCAATCCGCGATGCTGTCAGCAAAGCGTCACCCAGCCCCCATAGCGGCCCCCGCACAAACCAAGCCAATGGGGGCACCGATGAATTATACCACGCCGCTCCGCCTGCGCCTGTCGCGCAAGGCTCTCATGCTCGCCGCTGTCGCCGCAGTCCCGCACGCGGCCCTCGCCGACGATACCGCACCCGCTGACGCCGCGCTCTCCGCAACCGCGGCCGCCGCTGCGGCGCAGGATCCCGAGACGCCGAGCGAGGAAGACATCCAGTCGGCCAAGGAAATCGTGGTCCAGGGCTCGATCGGCTTCCGCAACCGTTCGGACGCGGCCGAGCCGATTCTGGTCTATGACGAGGAGTATTTCCGCCGCTTCGAACCGCTGACCGCGGGTGACGCGCTGAAGCGCGTGCCGGGCGTGACCTTCCTGTCGGACGTCCTCGAAAGCGACGGTGCGCGGTTGCGCGGCCTCGATCCGGGCTACACCCAGATCCTGATCAACGGCGAGCGCGTGCCCGGCGGCCAGGCCGACCGCTCGTTCTTCCTCGATCGGATACCCGCCGAGCTGATCCAGCGCGTCGAGATCGTGCGCTCCTCCTCGGCGCGCCGCACCGGCGATGCGGTGGCCGGCTCGCTCAACATCGTGCTGCGCGACGGCCTGACGCTCGATGGCGGCTATGTCCGCGCGGGCGGGCTGTTCTTCGATGACGGTGAGTTCAAGCCCTCGGGCGGCTTCTACTACGGCGGCGCGCTGGCGGGCGGTCGCCTGCTGATCGGCGCCAACGTGCAGGGCCGTTACAACCCGAAGGAGAAGCTGAGCCTGCGCTATGGCGACAGCCCCGAAAACAACCCCGACTTCGCGACCGACGATTTCGAAAACCGCGAAGACCAGACCGATACCCGCGACGGCACCGACTATGCCTTCAACGCCAGCTGGGGGATCGAGACTGAAACCACCGAATTCGAAATCCTCGGCAACTTCGTGCGCACCGAGCGCGTGGAGGACGAGCGCTCCTTCGAATATTCGCGGCCCGAAGGCGTGTTCGGCCCGGTCGACAATGACGACGACACCGACGATGCCGGCCTGCTGACCGACAACGCCAACGTCAACGACATCACCACCGAAAGCTGGTCGATCATCGGCAAGCTCAATCAGGAATGGAGCCTCGGCGAAACCCAGCTGCGGGTCGGCTATGCCAGCTTCGATGATGTCCAGGACGAATTCGAATACGAAATCGACTTTGACCGCAGCTCCCCGCGTTTCACCGGCGAGCTGATCCTTTCGGACACCAGGGACACCGAGTTCTTCGTCAACCTCGAGCATGAGTTCGAGCTCAACGACAATCTCGAATTCGCGATCGGCGGCTTTATCCAAACCAAGGACCGCGACACGCTGTTCCAGGAAACCCCGAGGACCAGCCTCAACCGGTTCAACCTGCCGGCGGCGACCCGCACCGGCTATGACCAGTTCGTCCGCAGCCCGGTCGAGTTCGTGCCCGCGGTCTTCCCGGCGTTCGAAAACACCGTCGTCGCGATCGAGGAAGACCGCGCCGATCTCTACGCGCTGATCGAAGGCGAATACGACAATCTGACCTTTGAAGTCGGTCTGCGCTGGGAAAGCACCACGACCGACATCTTCGGCAGCAATCCGGACAACCCGGCCGGTACCGACGTCAGCAATGACTATGACGAGTTCCTGCCCTCGGCCTCGCTCAAGTACGAGATCGGCAATGGCCGGATCACGGCCTCGGCCGCGCTCACGCTGCGTCGCCCGCGCTTCGATTTCATCGCTCCGATCGAGCTGGAAACCGAATTCGGCGACAACGACTTCCGCGGCAACCCGTTCCTGCTGCCCGAAACCGCCTGGGGCGGCGACCTTGGCTACGAGCACAAGATCGGCAAGAACGGCGTGATCGGCGTCAACGTGTTCTACCGCGACGTGAGCAACCTCACCGAACTGACCACCGCGCTGGAAGCCGATGGCTCGGTGGAAGACGGCTCGGAAGGTCCCGGCACCTTCGTCTACGTCCCGCGCAACACCGGTGACGGCGAAGTCTACGGGATCGAATTCGACGCCTCGTTCAGCCTCGCCTTCCTCGGCCTGCCCGAAACCGGCGTGTTCGGGAACCTCGCGATCCTCGACAGCAACATCACCGACGAATTCGGCGAGCGCCGCTTCAACGACCAGTCGGATTACGTCTACAACTTCGGCGCGATCCAGAACCTGCCCGATTTGGGCGTGGCCTTCGGCGCGACCTATCGCAAGCAGGGCGAGGCCTTCGGCCGCGTGGTGGGCGAGGAAGTCTTCACCCGCTACGGCGCGGACCTCGAAATCTTCGTCGAGAAGCGCTTCGGCGACAGCTTCGTCATCCGCGCGGTGGGCTCGAACCTGCTCGACGGGACCAAGGACGAGGACTTCAACAAGTTCAACACCGTCCAGGAGCAGATCGATCGCGAGTTCGACGAGTACGAACTCGAAAGCGAGCGTGCCGGTCCGGTGTTCCAGGTGGTTGCCCGCTACGCGTTCTGATCAGCCTTCCTGACGAGGCTCATGGCCCGGTCGCCTCGCGCGGCCGGGCCATTTTCTTTTGGGGGCCGGGATGCCTTTCGTCGATCCCTGAGCACCGTCTTGCGATTTTGTGCTTGCATCGCGCGGGCGCGGCGCTAGGCGCGTGATACGTTATCACATACATGACACGGGAACCGCCATGAACGCCAGCAAGCTCTCCCTTGCCTCCTCCCGCCTTGCGCTCGTTGCCGCGCTCGGTCTTGCCGCCGCCAGCCCGGCGCTGGCCGACGAAACGGCGGCGGAAGCAGCCCAGCCCGCCGCCGAGGCCGAGCCCGAGGACGACCTCCACAACCGTCAGGCCGCCACTGCGGGCGAGATCATCGTCAGCACCGCGGGCCTCAAGGAGCTCGATCTGCTGGCGGGCACCAGCGTGATCGATATCGCCGACGTCCAGCGCGACGCGGCGACCGGCCAGATCGGCGACCTGCTCGCCAAACTCCCCGGCGTCTCGGCGACCAGCTTCGCGCCCGGCTCCTCGCGTCCGGTGCTGCGCGGCCAGCAGGGCGAACGCGTGCGCGTGCTGGTCGACGGCGTGGGCACCGCCGATGTCTCGAACACCTCGGTCGACCACGCCACCACGATCGAGCCGATCACCATCGAGCGGATCGAGGTGCTGCGCGGGCCGGCCGTGCTGCTCTACGGCAGCCAGGCGATCGGCGGCGCGGTCAACGTGATCGACAAGCGCATCCCGACCCGGATCCCGGACGAGGCCTTCCACCTTGACGCCTTCGGCGCGGTCGACACCGCCACCAACCTGCGCACCGGCGCGGCGAGCCTCGATGTCGGGATCGGCCCCAACCTCGTCGCCCACATCGACGGGTCGTGGCGCAAGACCGGCGACATCGACATCGGCGGGCTTCAGGTGGCGCGTGAACTGCGCAACGAGCTCTTCGCCGAGGCCGCCGAGGAGGAGGCCGAGGGCGAGATCGAGGAAGCCGCCGAGCTGCGCGCAGCGGCCTCGCAAGGCGACTTCGTGCCCAACACCGCGGTCGAGAGCTGGACCGTCAACGCCGGTCTCGGCCTGATCCTCGGCGAGAGCACCTTCGGCGCCAGCATCGGCTGGTACGACACCAGCTACGGCGTCCCCACCCGCCCCGGCACCGGCCACCACGGTGAGGAAGGCGGTGCCGAGGAGGAGGAGGAAGGCGAGGAGCGCGTCACCATCGGCCTCGAGCAGTTCCGCGCCGACTTCAAGGGCGATGTCTACCTCGGCGAGGGCGCCTTCGAGCGATTGAAGCTGCGGGTCGGCTATTCCGACTACACCCACACCGAATTCGAGGGCGCCGAGGTCGGCACCGTGTTCGATTCGACCAGCGTCGAGGCCCGCGCCGAGCTGGTGCAGAACGCAGACGGCGTGCTGCGCGGCGCGTCCGGCGTGCAATACACCCACCGCGATTTCCTCGCCGTGGGCGCCGAAGCCTACGTCCCGCCCAACCTCACCGACCAGGTCGCGCTCTTCACCCTCCAGGAATGGGGCACCGGCCCGTTCCAGATCGAGGCTGCCGCGCGCGCCGAGTTCACCAAGGTCGAGGCCCAGACCCTCGGCGTCGAGCGCGACTTCGATACCTTCTCGGGCGCGCTCGGCCTCGTCTACGAAGGCATCGAGGGCATCCGCTTCGGCATCAACGGCTCGCGCGCCGAACGCGCGCCGAGCGCCGAGGAGCTGTTCTCCGACGGCCCGCACATCGCCACGCAGGCCTTCGAGATCGGCGACCCCGACCTTGCCACCGAGCGCGCCTGGGGCCTCGAGGCCTATGCCCGCGGCCGGATCGGCAAGGGCACCTTCGGCCTCACCGCCTATCGCCAGTGGTTCGACAACTACATCTTCCTCGAGGAAACCGGCGAGGAAGAGGACGACCTCCCCGTCTTCCAGTACCTCCAGGGCGATGCCGACTTCTGGGGCTTCGAGGCCGAGCTCTCCTACCCGATCATCGACACCGGCTCCTTCCGCCTGCTCACCGACCTCAGCGCCTCCTACACCGAGGCCGAGCTCGACAATGGCGACGCCATCCCGCGCATCCCGCCGCTCGCCCTGCTCGGCGCGCTCGAGGCCCAGACCGGACCCCTAGACCTGCGCGGCGAGATCCAGTGGTTCGACGAGCAGAACCGCACCGCCGCCTTCGAGACCGCGACCGACAGCTTCACCCTCGTCAACGCCCTCGTCGCCTGGCGCCCTCTCAGGGACAACCGCAATGTCACCGTCCAGATCGCAGCCGACAACATCTTCGATGTCACCGGCCGCCGCCACGCGAGCTTCACGAAAGATTTCGTGCCGCTGATCGGGCGCAATGTGAGGGCGAGCGTCCGCCTCAGCTTCTGAGGCCCGCCTCTCCCCCCAGGGTCGCAATCGGGGCAGTCGGGCCGGACACGTCCGGTGTCGGCTGCCCTTTTCGCATCAGTCTTCCACCCCGAAGCTCAGCTCGGCGTGCTCCACCAGCCGCTCGACCAGCGCCTCGCCGAGGAACGCGCCCGGGGTGCCGATGCCGCCGGGCTTGGTGCAGGCGAGCAGCGCGATCCCCGTCTCCGACAGCATCCGGCTGGTCGAGCCGTAACCTGGATCGTAGCGGCCCTTGACCCCGTATTGCAGCCGGCCCCCGTCCGGCATGTCGGCGACGAAGACGACATCGTAGAAGCCGTTCTCGCGCTCCTCCTTCGTGGGCCCCTCGCCCGGCTTGGGGGGCTTGGCGCCGAAGGGGTTCTTCATGAATTCGAGCGCCGCATTGGCCGCCGCCTTGCCCGCCTCGCCGGGGCTCGTCAGCATCATCTCGTCATACTGGAAATCGGTGCCATAGGGGTGGCCGAGCAGGAAGTTGGTGCGGTGGACGTTCTTGGTGTTGATCGGCGCCATCACGAAGGGCGCGGACCACTTGCCGAGATCGTCCTCATAGCTCGGGATCATGCCCGAGGGCTGGTCTGGCCCCTCGAAGCCCGGGGTGAGCGCAAAGGGGTTGCGCAGCACGCCGATCACCGAGACGTCCTTGGCCGCCGCCTTCATCGTCGCGCCGAGGCTCGCCGCGGTGCCGCCCGAGAAGGTGCCCTGCATCGCCCGCACCCGCCCGCGGATGCGCGGGGCGGGCTTGCCGAATTTTTCGACGCAGGCCTTCTGGGTCATCATCACGCCGAGATCGAAGGGGATGGAATCGAACCCGCTCGAAAAGCAGATGCGCGCGCCGCTGGCCTCTGCCGCCGCCTGATGCTCGGCGATCTTGGCCGCCATCCATGCAGGCTCGCCGCACAGGTCGGCATAGTCGGTGCCGGTCTTGACGCAGGCGGCGACGAGCTTGTCGCCATAGAGCTGGTAGGGGCCGACGGTGGTGAGGACGACCTTCGTCCGCGCGCACATGGCTTCGAGGTCGGCATCGTCATCGGCATTGGCGACAACGAGGGGCGTCGAGGCGGGCGCGCCGATCAGGTCGCGGACTTCCTCGAGCTTGGCAAGGCTGCGCCCCGCCATCGCCCACTTGGGGCCATCCTCGCGGCTGCCATAATGGCTGGCGAGATACTCCGCCACCAGCCGCCCGGTGTAGCCGGTGGCGCCATAGACGATGATGTCGAATTCGCGGGTGCTCATGCATGCTCTCCTTTGGCTGGCGTGTTGCCACGCACAGCCGGGCTCCGCCAGACCGAATCCGTGCGGCGACCCGTGGGCAAGCGGACAAAGCGGACACCGTGTCCGCTTTGCAAAATCCCGAAAGGATTAGGAAAATCCGTGGCTTGTGCGATTTTCGCCAAGGCGGACGGACAGGGAAGCGGGGCCTTTGTCACAGGGTCGAGGGCCTTTCGGACGCGAGAACGCCCAAGGCTAACCCGGCTGCCCGTCTGTAGGAAAGCGCCCTGAAGCCGGGGCCCTACAGCCGTGGCAGGGTCACCCCGCGCTGGCCCATGTATTTGCCCGCGCGGTCTTTGTAGCTGGTCTCGCAGCGTTCGTTGCCCTGCAGGAACAGGAACTGGCACGCGCCCTCGTTGGCGTAGATCTTCGCAGGGAGCGGCGTGGTGTTGCTGAATTCGAGCGTCACATGCCCTTCCCAGCCCGGCTCCAGCGGGGTGACGTTCACGATGATCCCGCAGCGCGCATAGGTCGACTTGCCGAGGCAGATCACCAGCACGTCCTCGGGCACACGGAAATATTCGACCGTGCGGGCGAGCGCGAAGGAATTGGGCGGGATGATGCAGACATCGGTCTCGCGGTCGACGAAGCTCTTGGGATCGAAGGCCTTGGGATCGACCACCGAGGAATCGACATTGGTGAAGATCTTGAACTCCGGCGCAACCCGCGCGTCGTAGCCGTAGGACGAGAGGCCATAGGAGATCACCCCGTCACGCCGCTGCGCCTCGACGAAAGGCTCGATCATGCCATGTTCGAGCGCCTGCGCGCGGATCCATTTGTCGGAGAGAATCGCCATGAGAAAGGGATTCCCGATGGCGGGCGCGGGGGCAAGGGTGATGCGAGACCTATCCCCTATCGTCACCCCGGCGCGGGCCGGGGCCCAGCTTCCGCCGGGATGACAATTGATGGAAGGAGCCCGTCCGCTTTGCAGCGATTTGGGCCGAAAGCGGAAATTCAGCTACCGACCCCCTTGCGGCCGCTCAGGATCTGGTGCCGAATGCATCAATGCGGCCCTAAGCTACGTGGAGCGCGGTTCACCGACCTCATAGACGCGCAAGT
>NZ_LSJS01000049.1 GCF_001557325.1 Erythrobacter donghaensis | reverse complement strand
GAGACAGCCACATGAGCACGCTCACCCAGCGTCCCGGGATCATCCCCGAACCGATCGCCCGCCAGCCCTGGGAAATGCTGATCCCGCTGGTGCTGCTGACCTGCTTCGGCGGGCTGGTGCTCTATTCGGCCGGGGGCGGCGCGATGGAGCCCTTCGCGCTGTCGCACTTCGTCCGCTTCGGCGTGTTCGCGGTGATGACCGCAATCATCGCCTCGCTCCCGCGTGATGCGGTGCGGGTGCTGACCTATCCCGCCTATCTCACCGTGCTGCTGCTGCTGCTGGCGGTCGAGATCGTCGGTCAGGTCGGCGGCGGCAGCCAGCGCTGGCTCGAAGCCGGACCGATCCGGATCCAGCCCTCCGAGATCATGAAGCCGGCCGTGGTGCTGGCAATGGCGCGCTTCTATGCGACGCTGCCGGCCGGGATGATCGGATCGTGGCGCTCGGTGCTGCCGGCGGGAATGCTGATCGCGCTGCCGATCGGGCTGGTGCTGATGCAGCCGGACCTCGGCACCTCGGTCGCGATCGCCTTCGGAGGTGTGGTGGTGATGTTCCTGGCGGGGCTGCCCCTGTGGTGGTTCCTCGCCGCGATGGGCGCCGGGATCGCTGCGCTGCCGCTGATCTACTTCTTTGCGCTGCACGACTACCAGCGCGCGCGGGTCACCACCTTCCTCGATCCCGAGAGCGATCCGCTGGGCGCGGGCTATCACATCGCGCAGTCGAAGATTGCCATCGGTTCTGGCGGGATCTTCGGAAAAGGCTTCAACAACGGCACCCAGAGCCACCTCGACTACCTGCCCGAGCCTCACACCGATTTCGTCTTCTCCACGATGGTGGAGGAATGGGGATTGATGGGCGGGCTGTTCGTGCTCGCCATGTATGCGCTGATCCTCCGGTGGGGCTGGAAGGTCGCGGCAGAAGCGCAGGACCGCTTCTCGGCCCTGCTCGCCGCCGGGGCGACCGCGACGATCTTCTTCTACATCGCCATCAACCTCCTGATGGTGATGGGCATGGCGCCGGCCAAGGGCATTCCGCTGCCGTGGATGAGCCACGGGGGCTCCTCGATGATGACCAACATGATCTGTATCGGCCTGTTGATGATGGTCAATCGCTGGAACCGCATGGCCCCGCGCCGGGGCTTGGCGAACTGATTTCCCGCAGGTGCGAAAAGGGTCTTGCCATCAGGATGAGACCCGCTAAATGCAGCGCCTCACGCGAATCGGGACACGGCCTCGCCGCCCCGCCATCGCGTTTCCGAGCAGATCGGAATGGACGCATAGCTCAGTTGGTAGAGCAGCTGACTCTTAATCAGCGGGTCCTAGGTTCGAGCCCTAGTGCGTCCACCACTTTCCCCTTATTTTTCAGTCGAATACCAAGCTCGTCGGTTCGAGCGGCCGGGAGCGTTTTTGTGCTAGGTAGCTCTCTAGGTAGCAGCGCGCTAATTCGGCGCTGCGGTTGCTCAGCCTCCACACATCAGCGTCCACGGTGAAAGATTCATGGCCTACGCTTTGTCCGACTGCCCTTGAGCGAGTCGTCCTTTCACCTCCCAATCAGCGCGACTGCTAAACCCATCTTGCTCCGCACCAGCATCACCCGCTGGGATGGCCGTTAAGAGCCTCGAGGATCACGGGGAAATAAGACAGCTAAGCCACCCGAGCTCCGATCCAAATTACCCGGCCGACAATATCGACGCCCTTGCGCTGGATGCCCTGCCAGCTCGGATATGCGGGGTGATCGGTAAGAACGGTCAGACGGTTCTTCGTTGGGTCGATCGCTATCCGCCTCACGAAGATTTCAGAAGACCCACGAATGGCATAAAGGCCTTCACGCACGCTCTCCTGGGTGCGAACTCGGCTAATCATAACCTCGTCGCCATTGCAGAGGGTTGGCTCCATCGCCTCACCAACAATTGGCAAGATTGCGACACTGGCGGGCTGATCACACAGCCGACCTAGCCAAGCCGCATCAACCAGACGCCATTGTGAGCGTGAATCGTTGCCTGTCCCGTTCAGTAGTGGGACTTTGACTATCGAGCGCTGCCCGACTGTCGGCCCCACCTTTCCACCCAGCACCTCTACGGGCACGTCAAAATGCAATGCCAGCAGCGCTATGTCGCTTTGGTCAAAGCGGGCTGGAGAACCTCGTTTAATGAACTGCTGGATGTATGCCGAGTTTCTCCCGAGGAGGCGCGAGATCGATGCGTAGGTCTCTCCTCGCTCGCTGATTAGGCCATCCAACGCCTCCCGCGGCTCCATCCTATCATCTCCTTCGATTTCCTACCTCTCTATCACACGCCTGAGGACGAATCCTAGTCGGACAGACCCCACAAGGTCAGTAGGGCAAGCGAAGGAAGCAAACGCCGCACCGGAGCATAGATGCCACGGCACCAGCGCTATTGGGTCGGCCTCGACGCCGGCCACCTGGAGACTGCGGTCTGCCTCGTCGATGCCGAAGGCCACGTATTCTTCGAGGCAATGACTGAGACCCGCGCTGCTCCGATAAGAGATATCCTTCGACGGTTCGGCGTTGAGCCTGTCCAGTCTATTACGATCGAGGCCGGTGTCGGCACTCAAATGGTTCGGGATCTCCGTTCGTTCGGGTTTCCCGTTCAAGTCGTCGACGTTCGCAAATCAAGCAAATTCCTGGCGATCCGACGGCATAAGACCGATGCGAATGACGCCAGAGGTCTCGCCGAGCTCGGTCGGGTCGCCCAGTCAATGGGTCCTCAAGTTTTTGTGAAACCGGTGGAACACCAGGACATCCGCATAATGATCAACATCCGTCGAACCTTGCTAAAGCAACGTGCGAGAACGGATGCGTTGCTGCAGTCCATATTCAGATTACACGGCGCCAACATCAAGCTCCTGAATGGACGAGGCTCGCTCGCGGCTGAAGTCGCGAGCCAACTAAGGCTCTTGCGCACCGGTGGGGTCACCATCCGCGTCGATTTGGATCCTCTGGTCAGCATGGGAGAAGCTCTACGCTCTCATATCTCGAATATTGATCGAGAGATGCGCACAATGGCGACCAGCATCCCGGCTTGCGCCAGATTTCAGGGTCGCGTCCGTCAATGTGGTGTAGAATTGGGTGTGGCCAGCGGGCTGCATTTTCAGGCGGCCTTGGGTGTAATCTGTAGCGGCTGTGCCTCCTCGATCATTGGTGTAGCAAGGGCGGCCATGCCCTCGATCTGCATGTAGCGGTGCTGGAGCTGGTATTCGTCATTCTGCTCCAGCAGGACGGCGCCGACGAGGCGGATGATGCTATCCTCGTTCGGGAAGATGCCGACGACATCGGCGCGGCGCTTCACTTCCTTGTTCAGGCGTTCCA
>NZ_LSJS01000048.1 GCF_001557325.1 Erythrobacter donghaensis | reverse complement strand
CCGCGCCGCAATGCACGGTCACGCAGTCCTATCCGATCAACCTGTGCGATCCCTACTTCGGGATCTACTGGGGCTGCAACTCTGGCGACCTCAGGGTTGACCTCGTCAGTTGTACCGCGCCGGTCGATGGCGCCACACCCTATACGGTGACGGGCGAGAACGTCGTAACCACCACGCGCGATGAGAGCCAATGCGCCGGCATCGCGGCCGACAGCTCGTGCCAGCAAGACACCGAGACGTGCACCGACAGCGATCCGGTAACCCGCATTGTCGATGGCATCGCCGTGACGCAGCCTTGCTGGGCATGGAGCCGGAGTTACAGCTGCGCGCAGTTTACCGAGGCTCAGGACTGCCAGACACTTGTAGACACTCCGGGCTGCAAGCTCGTGCGCGAAGACTGTCTCGCTGGCGAGCCCTGCCGCACCTGGGAGCGGGTCTATGATTGCCCGGTTCCGGACCAGCCCGCGAACAGCAATCAGTTCATCTGCGATGGCGATGTCTACTGCATCGATGGCTCGTGCGAGACCATCCAGCGCGAAGCCAATGACGAGTTCAAGGACGCGGTTGTCGCGTTGAACGCGATGAATCAGGCCCGCCGCGAGTTCGATCCTGACAATCTAACCTTGTTCAAGGGGACCCGCGAAAGCTGCTCGTCGAAGGTTTTCGGCATTCTCAACTGCTGCAAGGGCAAAGGCTTCCCGCTGATTCCGGGCATCCAGCTGCTCGTAGCGCTGGGCTGCAGCCGCGAGGAGATGCTGCTGCATCAGAAAGACGCGCAAGGTTTGTGCGCCTACGTCGGCACTTATTGCTCGTCCTCCTTCCTTGGCGTGTGCCTGACCAAGCGGAAGGTCTACTGCTGCTTTGAATCCAAGCTCTCGCGGATCCTGCAGGAGCAAGGCCGCCAGCAGCTGAACAAGCCCTGGGGCAAGCCGAAGACGGAGCAATGCTCCGGGTTCACCATCGACGAGTTCGCCCGGCTTGATCTGAGCCGAATGGACTTCAGCGAAGTCTATGCCGAGTTCACCGACGCCGCCCGCCTGCCTGACGAACTGCAGGCCACCCAGGAAATCCAACAGAAGATCGAGGACTATTATGCCCGCGCACGCCAATAAGGCCGCGTGGCGGCTGCTTGCCGCCTGCGCGATTGCCAATGCCGTTTGCGTCCTTCCGTCTGCAAACGCGCAGACGACCACCACCCAAGACGATGCGCTGCCACGCGCCGAGACGGACGAGCGGCAGGACAGCTTCTACTGCGCCGAGCGCAGGCTGGGGTACTGGTTCTACTGCAATCGGCCCAAACCGCCGGAACAGAAGGCACCTGCGCCGGCGGCGAGTGCCACGAGCCAGCTTGACGCAATCACGGCGACATTGCGGGAGCTCAAGGCCAAGGCGATCCTCGAGCCCACGCCTGCCAATGTGACGGCCTACATCCGGTTCCAGCGGGCCCAGCTCGACCAAGCTTCGCTCTTCAGCGACGTCTGGCAGCGGGCGATCTGGCAGGATCCCGAACTCGACTACACGCTGCAGCGCCCGGTTTCGACGCTCGGCAAGCGCCAGTGGCAGGATTCGCGCAGCGCGGAACGGAACGCGGCAATGGCGCAGCTCTCCGAGCGCTACGGGCTCTTCTACTTCTTCGCCCAGAGCTGCGGCGCCTGCGAGGTCATGTCGCCGATCGTGCAGAGCGTTGCCTCGACCTGGCACATCGCGGTGCGGGCGATTTCGACCGATGGTGGCCCATCGCGCCATTTCCCGAACTACACGGTCGAGACCAACCAGCGCACCCGCATGGGCCTGGAGCCCAAGATCACGCCTGCGGTCGTGCTCTGGGACGCGCAGACCGGCCGCCCCATTCCGATCGGCTACGGGGTGATGAGCGCCGACGAGCTTCAGGACCGGATTTATCTCCTCACATCGAAGGAAGCTGGACGTGACTACTAGGATGATAAGAGCCGTCGCTGCGATCCTTGCAGCTACCCTTCCTCTCACCAGTGCATCGGCCGACGTCGGCAGTTCGATGGACTCGTTTCTGAACGACGTCGGCGGCGCAGCCAACGTCAACGGGCCGACCGCGTTTCAGGGGCAATCGGCCGGCTATTACAGCCTCGGCAATGTCTGGACGCGCTTTCCCCAGAAGACGACCAACATTG